>PNMN01000277.1 GCA_013823655.1 Comamonadaceae bacterium
GCGTGAAACAGCTGGTGCCGTTGCCGAACTGGTGGTCGTTGATCAGTTGCACCGCTTCGCCAAAGTCCTTCACGCGCACGCAGCTCAGCACCGGGCCGAAGATCTCTTCCTGGTAGATGCGCATGCTGGGCGTGACGTGGTCGAACAGCGTGCCGCCCATCCAGAAACCGCCCTCGCAGCCTTCGCCGGTCTGCGTCACGTCGAACTGGCGCCCGTCCACCAGCAGGTCGGCGCCCTGCATCACGCCGGCGTCGATGTAGCCGGTGATGCGCTCATGGGCCGCGCGGGTCACGATGGGGCCCATCTCGGCCGCCAGGTTGCTGCCGCTCCGCACCTTCAGCGCCTTGGTGCGCTCGATCAGCCTGGGCATGATCTTGTCGGCCACGTCACCCACCAGCACCGCCACGCTGATGGCCATGCAGCGCTCGCCGGCCGAGCCGTAGGCGGCGCCGATCAGCGCGTCCACCGCCTGGTCCAGGTCGGCGTCGGGCATCACCACCATGTGGTTCTTGGCGCCGCCCAGGGCCTGCACGCGCTTGCCGTGGCGGGCGCCGGTCTCGTAGATGTAATTTGCGATGGGGGTGGAGCCGACGAAGCTGATGGCCTTCACATCAGGGTGCACCAGCAGCGCGTCCACGGCTTCCTTGTCGCCCTGCACCACGTTGAACACGCCGTCGGGCAGACCGGCCTGTTTGAGCAGGTCGGCCATCAGCAGGCTGGGCGTCGGGTCGATCGGGCTGGGCTTGAGCACGAAGCAGTTGCCCGCCGCGATGGCGACCGGGAACATCCACATGGGCACCATGACCGGGAAGTTGAACGGCGTGATGCCGGCCACCACGCCCAGCGGCTGGCGGATGGTCCAGTTGTCCATGCCGGTGGAGGCCTGGTCGGTGAAGTCGCCCTTGAGCAGCTGCGGGATGCCGCAGGCGAATTCGATGATGTCGATGCCGCGCGCCACTTCACCCTGCGCGTCGGTGAACACCTTGCCGTGTTCGGCCGTGATGGCGTGCGCCAGCTCGTCCTTGTGCTGGTTGACCAGCTCCAGGAACTTGAACATGACGCGCGCGCGGCGGATCGGCGGCGTGTCGGCCCAGGCCGGGAAGGCGGCCTGCGCGGCGGCCACGGCGGCGGCCACATCGATTGCGTTGGCCAGGCGGACCTTGCCGGTCACCGCGCCGGTGGCGGGGTTGAACACGTCCTGCGAGCGGGTGGAAGTGCCAGCGGCGCGGGCGCCGCCGATGTCGTGGGTGATGTCGGCGACGATGGGGTTGCGGGCGTTCATGCTGGGGTCTCCGGTCCGGGTGGATCACAGCAGTCTAGGAACAGGCGCCCTGTAAAACAAGATCGCCCGCTTGAATTGATTGTTCACGATGGTGAACAATCTGGACTCGCACCACGTTCCTGTTTCCGTTCGGGCTGAGCCTGTCGAAGCCTGGCGAGCCCTTCGACAGGCTCAGGGCGAACGAATTTTTTGCGCCCATCCAGCCCCCACTCATGACCGACCCAAAAACCACCGAACTCTGGAGCCACTGCCACTGGCTCACCGTGCTGGCCGAGCAGGGCAGCTACACCGCAGCGGCGGCGCGCCTGGGCGTGAGCAAGGCGGCCATGAGCCAGCGCATCGCCGAACTCGAACGCATCGCGGGCGTGCCGCTGGTGCAGCGCACCACGCGCAGCGTGCGCCTGAGCGAGGCCGGGCAGCGCCTGGTGGACCAGACGCGCGCCGCCTTTGAGCAGATCAGCCAGAGCTTTGCGCAGGTGCGCGACCTGGCCGAGGCGCCGCAGGGTCTGCTGCGCGTGACCGCGCCGGTGGCGCTGGCGCGCCAGCAGATCGTGCCGCTGCTGCCCGACTTCCTGCGCCAGTACCCGCAGGTGCGCATCGAGCTGAACCTGTCGGACCGGCTCAGCTCGCTGGCCACGGAAGGCTTCGACCTCGCGATCCGCCACACCGCGAACCCGCCGGACACCCACGTGGCGGTGCGGCTGTGCAGCACCCGCTCGGTGCTGGTGGCCAGCAAGGCCTACCTGCGCCGCGCCGGCACGCCGCAGCAGCCGACCGATCTGGCGGCGCACAACTGCCTGCACTACCCACGCCCGCAGGAGCGCCCGGCCTGGACCTTTGAGCCCACCGGCAAGCCCGCTGCCGGATCAGCGCGCGAGCGCGTGACGGTGCAGGTGTCGGGTTCGCTGGCGGCCAACAACAGCGAAGCGCTGCGCGACGCGGCGCTGGCCCACCTGGGCATTGCGCTGCTGCCCGACTTCAGCGCGCTGGCGGCGCTGCGGACGGGCAAGCTGGTCGAGGTGCTGCCGGGCTGGGCGCCGGTGGGCTCGTTCGCCGACCGCATTTACGCCATCCGGCCCTACGCAGCGCACGTGCCGCGCGCGGTGTCGCTGTTCGTGGAACACCTGCGCCATTCCCTGGCGCACGGATTGACCGCCGGTTGAACGCGGCCGCTGCCGCAGCGCCTGCGCTCAATCGATCTCGGCGATCAGCTCCAGCTCCAGGCAGGCGCCATGCGGGATCTGCGCCACGCCAAAGGCGCTGCGCGCATGACCGCCGGAGCCAGCGAACACCGCGTTGAACAGCTCGCTGGCGCCGTTGCTGACCAGGTGGTGTTCGGTGAAGTCCGGGCCGGAATTCACCAGCGCGGTGAGCTTGACGATGCGGCGCACCCGGTTGAGGTCGCCCAGCGCGGCCTGCAGGCTGCCCAGCATGTCGATGGCCAGATCGCGTGCCGCCGCCTGGCCCTGTTCGGTGGTCAGGTTCACGCCGAGCTTGCCCATCCAGGGCCGCCCGTCAAAGCGCGCCGTGTGGCCGCTCAGAAACAGCAGCCGGTCCGAGACCACCCAGCTGACGTAGGCGGCCGAAGGTTGGCGCGGCCCCGGCAAAGTGATCTGCAAAGCCTGCAGACGGTCGTACGCGTTGACCGGAGTACCTTCGCCCTGTGGGCTGCGGTGCGAGCTGGCTTGGGAGCGGCCCTGCGCTGCGCTCATG
>PNMN01000278.1 GCA_013823655.1 Comamonadaceae bacterium
CGACGAAAAGCTGCAGAGCACGCTGCAAGCGCGGCTCGGCGAGAGCTTTAAGCAGGTGGCCGACCGGCTGGAGCAGGTGCACAAGGGCCTGGGCGAGATGCAGACGCTGGCGCAGGGGGTGGGCGATCTCAAGCACCTGCTGACCAACGTGAAGACGCGCGGCATGTTCGGCGAGGCGCAACTGGCCGCGCTGCTGGAGCAAGTGTTCGCGCCCGACCAATACGCCACGCAAGTGATGACCAAGCCGGGCAGCCGTTTCACGGTGGATTTCGCCATCAAGCTGCCGGGCCGGGGCGACGACGGTGCGCCGTGCTGGCTGCCGATCGACGCCAAGTTCCCGAACGAAGACTACGAACGCCTGCTGGACGCGCAGCAGCGCGCCGACGTGGAGGGTGCCGAAGCGGCCGCGCGCGGGCTGGAGCAGCGCATCAAGCTCGAAGCCAGGAGCATGGCCGACAAGTACCTGGAGCCGCCGCACACCACCGACTTCGCCATCCTGTTCCTGCCGACCGAAGGGCTCTATGCCGAGGTGCTGCGACGCCCGGGGTTGATGGAAGTGCTGCAGCGCGAATACCGCGTCACGCTGGCCGGGCCGACCACGCTGATGGCCATGCTCAACTCGCTGCAGATGGGCTTTCGCACCCTGGCGCTGGAGAAACGCAGCTCCGAGGTCTGGCAGGTGCTGGGCGCGGTCAAGACCGAGTTTGGCAAGTTCGGCGACGTGCTGTCCAAAGTCAAGGCCCAGACACAGACCGTGCTCAACACGCTGGACAACGCCGAAACCCGCAGCCGCGCCATGAGCCGCGCGCTCAAGACGGTGGAGGCGCTGCCGCAGGACCAGGCAGCGGCCCTGCTGCCGCTGGACCCCAACGACAGCGACAGCGCTTGAACCCGGGCACCCGATTGCAGCTGGCGCGCCTGATCGGTGCGCAGATCAGCATCCACGCCAGCATGACCGGGTTTCGCATGGCCGCACCGCTGATGGCTTTGCGCGAAGGTTTCAGCCCGCTGGCGGTCGGTTTTTTGCTGGCTCTGTTTGCGCTGGCACCGGTCATCCTGGCGTTGCCCGCGGGCCGCTATGCCGACCGTCGCGGCCTGCGCAAACCGGTCTGGATCGCGATCTGGATCGCCACCATCGGCGCGGCGCTCGCGGTGGCCTTCCCGCTGTACCCGGTGCTGTGCCTGACCGCGCTGTGTTCCGGGGCCGCCAGCGGCCTGGCCATGATCGCGCTGCAGCGTCACGTGGGGCGGCTCGCCCACAACGCCACCGAACTCAAGCAGGTGTTCAGCTGGATGGCCATCGGACCGTCCATTTCCAACTTCCTCGGGCCGCTCGCCGCCGGGCTGCTGATCGATGCTTCGGGCTTCAGGGCGGCCTATCTGTTCCTCGCATGCCTGCCAGCCCTGGCCTGGCTCTGGGTGCGTCAGACCGAGGAGCTGGAGCCGGTGGCGCCCGGGTTGCGCAACGCCAGCGGATCTTCGTGGAACCTGCTGCGCGACGCCGCTTTCCGGCGCCTGATGCTGATCAACTGGGCGCTGTCGAGCTGCTGGGATGTGCACACCTTCCTGGTGCCCGTGCTGGGGCATGAACGGGGCCTGAGCGCCACCGCGATCGGCTCCATCCTGGGCGCGTTCGCGCTGGCCGCCACCGCCATCCGCCTGGTCATGCCCTGGCTGGCTTCGCGGCTGAGCGAACGCGTGGTGATCGGTTCGGCCATGTTGGCCACGGCAGCGCTGTTTGCTGTCTATCCGCTGGTGCAGGCGGCGTGGGCCATGATGGCGCTGTCGGTCCTGCTGGGGCTGGCCCTGGGCTCGGTCCAGCCGATGATCATGAGCACGCTGCACCAGATCACGCCCCACCACCGGCACGGCGAGGCACTCGGCCTGCGCGCCATGGCCATCAATGGCTCCAGCGTGCTCATGCCCATGCTGTTCGGCACGGCCGGTGTGCTGGTGGGAGCGGCGGGCGTGTTCTGGGCGGTCGGCGCCGTGGTGGGCGCGGGTTCCCACCTGGCATGGGGAATGAGGTCGAATTCAAATCCTCCGTCCGGGCATTGAACGGCCGTCAGGATCGGTCAGCTGGCTTCCTTAGAATGCGGGCTCACCCGAAGGAAGCACCGTGCTCTTACTGATCGTTTTCCTGCCTCTGCTGCTCGGGACCGTGGCCACCGCCTGGCTCGGTTCAAAGTCCCGCCTGCTCACCGCCCTGGCGGCTGGGTTGGTGACCGCTGCGTCGCTGGGGCTGCTCCTGTCGCTGGCGCCCGTGGTCATGGCGGGCGGTACCGTGATGAACGCCTGGCCGTGGGTGCCCGAAATCGGGCTGCAGCTGAGCTTCAGGCTCGATGGCCTGTCCATGATGTTCGCCGGACTGATCCTTTTCATCGGGCTGCTGATCGTGCTGTACGCGCACTACTACCTGAGCCTGGAAGATTCGGCCGGCAAGTTCTTCAGTTTCATGATGCTGTTCATGGCGGCCATGCTGGGCGTGGTGCTGTCGGACAACCTGCTGCTGCTGGTGGTGTTCTGGGAACTGACTAGCATCTCGTCCTTCTTGCTGATCGGTTTCTGGAGCCACCGCCCTGATGCGCGCGCCGGTGCGCGGCAGGCGCTGGCCATCACCGGTGGCGGCGGCCTGGCCATGCTGGGCGGCTTCGTGCTGCTGGGGCAGATCGCCGGCACCTACGAACTCAGCGCGATGGCCGCGAACGTGGCGGCCATTCAGGCCGACCCGCGCTTCGTGCCCGCGCTGCTGCTGATCCTGCTCGGCGCCTTCACCAAGAGCGCGCAGTTCCCGTTCCATTTCTGGCTGCCCGACGCGATGGCCGCGCCCACACCGGTGTCGGCTTACCTGCACTCGGCCACCATGGTCAAGGCCGGGGTGTTTTTGCTGATGCGCATGTACCCGGTGCTGGCGGGCACCGGGCATTTCGAGGTCATCGTCAGCGCCGTCGGCCTGGCCACGGTGCTGTTTGCCGCCTTCATCGCGCTC
>PNMN01000279.1 GCA_013823655.1 Comamonadaceae bacterium
GGGAAATCGTGTGGTCGCTTCAGTTCAGCGCATCCTTGAGGGCCTTGCCCGGACGGAACTTTGGCACCTTGGCGGCCTTGATTTTAATCTCAGCGCCGGTGCGGGGGTTGCGACCCTTGCGCGCGGGGCGTTTGGTGACGGCAAACGAACCAAAGCCGACCAGCGACACGGTGCCGCCCTTTTTCAGCGTGGTTTTGATGGCGGTGATGGTGGAGTCCAGCGCTCGGGTGGCGGCTGCCTTGGAAAGATCAGCGTGCTTCGCAATGTGTTCGACGAGTTCTGTTTTATTCACAAATAGCCCCTCTTGAATGGGTGAGAAAAATCCGTGTAGACCAACCACTGACCGGTTGCGCAGCGCATGGACTGCATGGGTACAGGGCTGGATCGATCTGGGTCGCATCGTCCCGACCTGGTGGTCAATCACTAATGCCTTGTGATTAGACCCATGGGGCCGTGCCCCTGTCAATACATGCCATGCGACGACCCAGCGATGCCTGCACGAAACGCAGGATTCTAGGCGTTTTGCCGACGCCCACCTTCGGACTTCGTGAAATACGGCGCGGTCGGCGCGCCCCGTTGTGGTCAGGCGCGCAGGGCCTGGGCGATGGCACGACCCACATCGGTCGTGCCCGCAGTGCCGCCCAGGTCGCGGGTGCGCGGCGCGCCGCTGCCCGGCTGCAAGGTGGCTTCGACGGCGCGCATGATCGCGTCGTGCGCGGCGCGATACCCCAGGTGGTCGAGCATCATGGCGCCGCACCAGATCTGGCCGATCGGATTGGCAATGCCCTGCCCGGCGATGTCGGGCGCCGAGCCGTGCACCGGCTCGAACAGCGAGGGGTGCTGGCGCGTCGGGTTCAGGTTGGCGCTGGGCGCGATGCCGATGGTGCCGGTGCAGGCCGGGCCGAGGTCGGACAGGATGTCACCGAACAGGTTGCTGCCGACCACCACGTCGAAGAAGTCCGGGCGCTGCACAAAGTGCGCGGTCAGGATGTCGATGTGGAACTTGTCCACCTTCACGTCGGGGTACTCCCTGGCCATGGCTTCCACGCGCTCGTCCCAGTAGGGCATGGTGATGGCAATGCCGTTGCTTTTGGTGGCACTGGTCAGGTGCTTCTTGGGCCGCGATCGCGCCAGCTCAAACGCATGGCGCAGCACGCGGTCCACGCCGATGCGCGACATCACGGTTTCCTGCACCACGATCTCGCGCTCGGTGCCGGTGTACATGCGCCCGCCAATGCTGCTGTACTCGCCCTCGGTGTTCTCGCGCACGATCACCATGTCGATCTCGCCCGGCTGGCGCGGGCTGCCGTCGCGCCGCACCACCGGCGCGGTCACGCCGGGCATGAGCCGGGCCGGGCGCACGTTCACATACTGGTCGAACTCGCGCCGGAACATCAGCAGCGAACCCCAGAGCGAGACGTGGTCGGGCACCTTGTCGGGCCAGCCCACGGCGCCGAAGTAGATGGCGTCGTGCCCACCGATCTGGTCCTTCCAGTCGTCGGGCAGCATCTTGCCGTGGCGCTCGAAGTAGCCGCAGCTGGAAAAGTCGAAGTGGTCGAATTGCAGCGGAATGCCGAACCGGGAGGCGGCGGCTTCCAGCACGCGGATGCCCTCGGGCATGACTTCGGTGCCGATGCCGTCGCCAGCGATGACGGCGATGCGGTGGGTGCTCATGTCGATCCTTCTCCTGGGTCAGGTTTTGATGGGCGCGGCCCGCACCACCAGGCTCACACCAAAGGCGGTGAGCGCGGTGCCGGCCAGCGTGGTGGCGGTGATGGGCTCAGAGAACAGCAACCAGGCGATGAACGCGGTGCACGGCGGCACCAGGTACATGAGGCTGGTGACGGACGCGGCGGCACCGCGCTGGATCAGCAGGTAGAGCAGCGAACTGCCGCCCAGCGTGAGCCCGAGCACCGACCAGGCCATGGCGCCGACCAGCTCGCCGTTCCAGCCGCCGCCGGGCAGCGTCCAGCGCAGTGGCTCGGTCTCCAGCAGCGCCAGCGGCAAGGTCACCAGCAACGCGGCCAGGAGCTGCACCGTGTTGGCGCTGCGCACGTCGCAGGGCTGCACAAAGCGCTTCTGGTACAGCGTGCCGATGGTGATGGCGAGCAGCGCCATCACGGCGAACGACAGGTTGAGCCAGTTCGCCTGATCGCCCGGGCCACCCGCATCGAACTTGCGCGAGACCACCAGCACCAGCCCGGCGAAGCCGAGCACCAGGCCCAGCCACTGCCGTCGGGACACATGCTGCCCGCCCACGCTGGTGAGCCAGATGGCGGTGAGCACCGGCTGGATGCCGACGATGAGCGAGGACAGCCCCGAGCCCATGCCCGCCTTGACCGCCGCCCAGACGCCGCCCAGGTAGACCGCGTGCATCAGCACGCCGGTGACCGCGAGGTGCAGTGCCTGCATCCGGCTGGTCGGCCACTTGACGCCGCCACCACGATCCAGGGCAGGAAACACAGGATGGACAGCGCGTAACGCAGCGCCAGAAACGACATGGGTGGCGCGTGCGGCATGCCGTAGCGCGCCACGATGAAGCCGGTGCTCCAGATCAGCACGAACACCCAGGGCATGGCGCGCAGCCAGCCGTTGTCTTGCATCGCGGGGGCCATCAGCGCGAACGGGCTCGGATCTCGGGCAGTGCCTTCTGGAGGTAATACACCATGGACCAGACGGTGAGCACCGCCGAAATCCAGATCAGCCAGGTGCCCCAGAGGTGGGTGTCGATCACGCCGAGCACACGGCCGTCGAACAGCAGGAACGGAATGGCCGTCATCTGCACCGCGGTCTTGAGCTTGCCGACCCTGTGCACCGCCACGCTTTTGGTGGCACCGATGATGGCCATCCACTCGCGCAGCGACGAGATGGCGATCTCGCGCCCGATGATGATGAGCGCCACAAACACGTCGGCCCGCTCCAGGTGCACCAGCACCAGCAG
>PNMN01000280.1 GCA_013823655.1 Comamonadaceae bacterium
TGGCATCGATCCGAAGTTCGTTGAACGAATTTTATATCGATCCATTGAACCTAGAAACCGCAGTTGGACGGACCCGAGTGGGCTGCCCGGGAGTGGGCTGGCAAGGCGCGACGACGCAGCGGGCTCCTGCCCGCAAGGAGGAGCAACGCCGCCAGCGCGCTCCCGGGCAGCTCAATCGGGTCTGTAGCGCCCTCACCCATCGGGTGCGCCTCTGCGTGGCCAGTTTTCTCAGTGTTCATGGGCATTTCCAGCGGATAGAGCGCGGTCAACTGCGGTTTCTAGGTTCAATGCACTGTCGGCACCAGGAAGTCCTGGCTGATGCGGCCACCGAGTTCGTTCACGCGGTCCAGGAACTGGGTCAGGAAGGCGTGCAGGCCGGTGGACAAAATCTCGTCGATGCGGGCGTACTGCAGGTCGGCCTTGAGCTTGCCGGCGCGGCGCAGCGTTTCACCCGAGGTGTCGTTGGCCACCACCGCCAGGTTGTTCACCACCTCGTTCATGCTGGCGGCCAGGCTGCGCGGCATGTCGGGCCGCAGGATCAGCAGTTCGGCCACGCGCTCGGGCGTGATCACGTCGCGGTAGACCTTGCGGTAGACCTCGAAGCCGGAGACCGAGCGCAGGATCGCGCTCCAGTGGTAGAAGTCGTATTCCTGATCTTGCGCGTTGGCGGCGCCAAAAAAGTCGCTCTGCACCGCGTGGAACTTCACGTCCAGCAGGCGCGCCGTGTTGTCGGCCCGCTCCAGGAACGAGCCCATGCGGTAGAAGTGAAAGGCTTCGTCCTGCAGCATGGTGCCCACCGCCACGCCGCGCGAGAGGTGCGAGCGGTGCTTGACCCATTCAAAGAACGCACCGGGGTCGCGCTCGAAGTCTTTGGACTTGAGGTATCCGGCCAGCTTGAGCCAGGTGGCGTTCTGGGTTTCCCACAGTTCGGTCGTGAGTGCGCCACGCACGGCGCGCGCGTTCTCGCGGGCGGCGCGCAGGCAGGAGCAGATGCTCGACGGGTTGGACTCGTCGCGCACCATGAAGTCCATGACGTTGCGCGGCGTGATGTCCTGGCCGTACTTGGCGGTGTAAATCGGCATCAGCTCGCTGATCACCAGCAGGCCTTCCCAGCCCACCTGGGCCACGGCGGTCGACTGCGGCAGCAGGGAGGTCTGGTAGTTGATGTCCAGCATGCGCGCGGTGTTCTCCGCGCGCTCGGTGTAACGGGACATCCAGAACAGGTGGTCGGCGGTACGAGAAAGCATTTCAAACACTCCAGCAGTTTCCAGGAACGACACGCACGAGAGGTTTGTGTCGGGAGGCACCGAGGAACCGGCTTCGCCGGGCCTCTGGTGCCGCCCCCCTTTTCAAAGGGGGGTGACGCGAAGCGTCGCGGGGGGTTATTCGAGTATCCAGGTGTCTTTGGTACCGCCGCCCTGTGACGAGTTGACAACCAGCGAGCCCTCCTTCAGCGCCACGCGGGTCAGGCCGCCGGGCACCATCTGCACCGTCTTTCCGCTGAGCACGAAGGGCCGCAGGTCGATGTGGCGCGGCGCCACGCCGCTGTCCACGTAGGTCGGGCAGGTGGACAGGCTGAGCGTGGGCTGGGCGATGTAGCCCTCGGGCTTGGCCCGCACCATGGCGCGGAACTCGTCCACCTCGGCCTTGGTGGAGGCCGGTCCGATCAGCATGCCGTAGCCACCGGCGCCGTGCACTTCTTTCACCACCAGCTCGGCCATGTGGTCGAGCAGGTACTTCAGGTCGTCCGGGTTGCGGCCCATGAAGGTCGGCACGTTGCTGAGGATCGGCTTTTCGCCCAGGTAGAACCCGATCATCTGGGGCACGTAGGGGTAGATCGACTTGTCGTCCGCCACGCCGGTGCCGACCGCGTTGCAGATCGTCACGTGGCCGCTGCGGTACACACCCAGCAGACCGGCGCAGCCCAGCGTGGACGTGGGGCGGAACACCAGCGGGTCGAGGAAGTCGTCGTCCACCCGGCGGTAGATCACGTCCACGCGGCGCGGACCCTGGGTGGTGCGCATGTAGACGAAGTTGTCCTTGACGAACAGGTCTTGCCCTTCGACCAGCTCCACGCCCATCTGCTGGGCCAGGAAAGCGTGTTCAAAGTAGGCGCTGTTGTACATGCCCGGCGTAAGCACCACCACGGTGGGCTCAGCCGTGGTGGCCGGGCTCACCGAGCGCAGCGTCTCCAGCAGCAGGTCGGGGTAGTGCGCCACCGGCGCCACGCGGTGCTGGCCGAACAGGTCGGGGAACAGCCGCATCATCATCTTGCGGTCTTCCAGCATGTAGCTCACGCCACTGGGCACGCGCAGGTTGTCTTCCAGCACGAAGTACTCGCCCTCGCCCTGGGCGTTGGGTGCGCGCACGATGTCCACGCCTGCGATGTGCGAGTAGATCTGGTTCGGCACGTCCACACCCATCATCTCCGGGCGGAACTGCGCGTTCTGGAAAATCTGGTCGGCCGGGATCAGTCCGGCCTTGATGATTTCCTGCCCGTGGTAGACGTCGTGGACGAAACGGTTGAGCGCGGTCACGCGCTGCACCAGGCCTTCTTGCACCCGCTTCCACTCGTGCGATGGAATGATGCGCGGGATCAGGTCAAAAGGGATCAGGCGCTCGGTGCCTCCATTGTCGGCGTCCGCGTCTTCGTCTTTGGCGCCGTACACCGCAAAGGTGATGCCGACGCGGCGGAAAATCATCTCCGCCTCTTCACGGCGGGCAGCCATGACCTCTTCGGGCTGCTGCGCGAGCCAGCGGGCGTACTTCTCGTAGTGGGCCCGCACCTCGGTGGGTGAGACATGCATTTCATCAAACATCGGTCGGCTCATGGGCGGTTCACTCCTGCCCACAGGATAGCAAGGAGTGGGCCAGCCCACAGCATGCAGACTCATGCATCAACCCCGCACCGACGGAGAAACAACCCGCACCACACCCGCC
>PNMN01000281.1 GCA_013823655.1 Comamonadaceae bacterium
ACGATGCCGATGCTCTGCCCTTCGAGCACCGGGAAGGGCATGGCACCGAAGTCCAGCACGATGTGGTGGGTGTCGTAGTCTTTGCCCACGGCCGTGACGCGCAGATTGCCGACCACGGTGGCGGTGACGGTTTTCTGCGCCGCCTTGGGGCCGTAGAGGTTGGTGTAGGCGTGGGCCGCGCTCCAGGGCGGGATGCTGGCGCCGTACTGGGCGGAGCTGAAGGCGGTCTGGCCGCTGGGGTCTGCGGCGGGCGCGGCGGCTTCGGTTTCCTGCGGCTCGGTGACGGGTGCGTCGCCCACGTCACCCGCGAGGGCGGCGATCTCGGTGCCAGAGAGTTCGGCAGGCAGCTCGTCCCAGCCGAGCTGTTCGGCCAGCGAATAGGCCTTGATGCGCGGCATGGTGCGGTAGTTGTCGATCGAGCCGGTGGGGCACGGCGAGATGCAGTCGTTGCACCAGTTGCACTTGCTGACGTCAACCACGTAGTTGCGCGCGTCGTGCGTGATCGCGCCGACCGGGCAGATCGATTCGCAGGTGTTGCAGCGGATGCAGATCTCGGGGTCGATCAGGTGCTGCTTGATGACGGCGGCTTCCATAGAGGCGTTCATCTGGTGGTCTCCGGCTTCTTGTGGGTACGCGTGATTTTCTTGCTTCTGGCCTGGCACCGCATGGGCCGGGGCGACCGACTCCGTTCGTGTCCCCCGTCGGCCTGCGGCCGTCTCCTCCTTGACCTCACTGCGTCGGTCACCCCGACCCATGCTCGCCGGCTAGCGAAGCAAAAAAAATAGAAGAACGAACTCCACAGCTCGCGCCGGAGCACGTGCCTCTGTCCAGAGATGCGGTGGAACCGGCTCCGCCGGGCCACTCGCATCGTCCCCCCTTCAAGCGCCGAAGGCGCGCCAGAAAGGGGGGAAGCCGCGCAGCGGCGCAGGGGGGTTAGTTGAAGCGTACGTATTCGAAGTCCACCGGCTGGCGGTTGATGCCCATGACGGGCGGCGCGATCCAGTTGGCGAACTTGCCCGGGTCGACCACGCGGCCCATGAGCGAACCCACGTAGGCACGGTCGGTGTCGCTGGGCAGCCACTCTTGCACGCGCTGGTTCCATTCGTGGTCGCTCACCACGCGGCCGTCCGGGCTGACCTTGACGCCGGCCAGGCTGCCGATGCTGCGGTGGAATGCCTTGTGCGGCACGGTCAGGCGGAAGTCGATGCCGGCCTTTTCGATGATGCGGTTCCAGCGCTCGACACCACCCTTGGAGTCGGTGATGTAGTCGTCGCGCAGCACTTCGTTGAGCGCGTTGAGCATGGGCACTTCCTTCTCGATCAGCTTGCCTGCTTCCACCGCCAGGATCTTGTAGGTGCTGCCCTTGAGCAGGTGGTCGTCGCTGCGCTTGCCCTCCTCAAAGCGGCCCTTGAGGCCGGAGCTGTAGAAGGTGGCGGCGTTGGACGACTGGTCGGCGCCGAACAGGTCGATGGTGACCGAGAAGTGGAAGTTGATGTAGCGCTGGATCGTCGGCAGGTCGATCACGCCGGCCGCGCGCAGCTTGCCCACGTCGTCGGTCTTGTGTTCGTTCATGGCCGCGCAGGTGCGGCTGATGACGCGGCCCACGCCGGACTCGCCCACGAACATGTGGTGCGCCTCTTCGGTCAGCATGAACCTGGTGGTGCGCGCCAGCGGGTCGAAGCTGCTCTCGGCCAGCGCGCAGAGCTGGAACTTGCCGTCGCGGTCGGTGAAGTAGGTGAACATGAAGAAGCTCAGCCAGTCGGGCGTCTTCTCGTTGAAGGCCTGCAGGATGCGCGGGTTGTCGGCGTTGCCGCTGTTGCGCTGCAGCAGGGCTTCGGCCTCTTCGCGACCGTCCTTGCCGAAGTACTTGTGCAGCAGGTACACCATGGCCCAGAGGTGGCGGCCTTCTTCCACGTTGACCTGGAACAGGTTGCGCAGGTCGTACTGGCTCGGGCAGGTCAGTCCCAGGTGGCGCTGCTGCTCGACCGACGCCGGTTCGGTGTCGCCCTGCGTGACGATGATGCGGCGCAGGTTGGCGCGGTGTTCGCCGGGCACGTCCTGCCAGGCGGCTTCGCCCTGGTGGTCACCGAAGTGGATCTTGCGGTCCTGCTCGGCGGGATTGAGGAAGATGCCCCAGCGGTAGTCGGGCATCTTGACGTGGCCGAACTGGGCCCAGCCCTGCGGATCGACGCTGACCGCCGTGCGCAGGTAGACGTCGAAGTTCTGCGAGCCGTCCGGACCCATGTCGTCCCACCACTTGAGGTAGTTGGGCTGCCAGTGTTCCAGCGCGCGCTGCAGCGTGCGGTCTTCGCTCAGGTTGACGTTGTTGGGGATCTTCTCGCTGTAGTTGATGCTGGACATGGGGGTCTCCTTGGGGTGGTGTCTCAAATCTCCGTTCACCCTGAGCTTGTCGAAGGGTTCACGCGATGCTGGCTGGTGGGGGCTTCGATCCTTCGACAAGCTCAGGATCAGCGGATTTCAGCCCGAACGGGTTGTGGGGTCAGACGAGGCGGGGGGAGCGTCAAACCCGGTTCATGTCAAAGATGGCTTTGTCGCCCTTGCCGTAGACCTTGAGCGCGCCCTTCTCGCCGACGGCGTTGGGGCGCTGGAAGATCCAGTTCTGCCAGGCGGTCAGGCGGCCGAAGATGCGGGTGGCCATGTTTTCCTTTTGCGCGAAGCGCAGGTTGGCTTCCAGGCCGGTCAGGGCGTCGGGCGACATGGCGGCGCGCTCTTCCAGCACCAGGCGGATTTCGTCGGTCCAGTCGATGTCGTCGGGCGCGGCGGTGACCAGGCCCAGCTTCACGGCGGCGTCGCCGTCCAGCGCCTGACCGATGGCGCCGCGCGCCGCTTCCATGGCGGGCACTTCTTCGTAAAAGCGGCGCTGCAGGCGGCTCTGGCCGTTGACCATGGGGAAAAAACCGAAGTTCAT
>PNMN01000282.1 GCA_013823655.1 Comamonadaceae bacterium
AGCTGCTCCAAGGCGATCTGTTTGCCGACTTCCCCACCCTCAAGTTCCTCATCCCGCACGGCGGCGGGGCCGCGCCCTACCACTGGGGCCGCTACCGGGGCCTGGCGCAGGAGCTGAAAAAGCCGCTGCTGCAACAGCACCTGCTGGGCAACGTGTTTTTTGACACCTGCGTCTATCACCAGCCGGGCATCGATTTGCTGACCAAGGTGATTCCCGTGGACAACATCCTGTTTGCCAGCGAGATGATCGGCGCCGTGCGCGGCATCGACCCCGAAACCGGCCACCACTACGACGACACCAAGCGCTACGTGACGGCCACGCCCAACCTCACCGAGGAGCAGCGCTTCAAGGTCTTTGAGGGCAACGCGCGCCGGGTGTTCAAGCGCCTAGACGCGGCCCTCAAGCAGAAAGGACTGTGAGATGTACGAACTTGGCGTCGTTTACCGCCACATCAGCCGCGCCGACCGGGCCGTTGCCGACCAACTGGCCGCCCTGGGTTCGGCCACCGTGCACGAGGCCATGGGCCGCGTGGGCCTGATGAAGCCCTACATGCGCCCCATCCAGCAAGACGTGCATGTGTCCGGCACGGCGGTGACCGTGCTGCTGCAACCCGGCGACAACTGGATGATGCACGTGGCCGCCGAGCAGTTGCAGCCCGGCGACATCGTGGTGGCCACCGTCACCGCCGATTGCAGCGACGGCTACTTCGGCGACCTGCTGGCCAGCAGCTTCATGGCGCGCGGCGCACGCGGCCTGATCATCGAAGCCGGGGTGCGCGACACCAAGACCCTGCGCGAGATGCGGTTCCCGGTGTGGAGCCGCTACGTGTCGTCCAAGGGCACCATCAAGGCCACGCCGGGTTCGGTGAACATCCCCATCGTGTGCGCCGGCGCCTACGTGACGCCGGGCGATGTGATCGTGGCCGACGACGACGGCGTGGTCTGCGTGCCCAAGACCCTGGCGGCGAAAACGCTAGCCGAGGCACAGAAGCGCGAAGCCAACGAAGGCGCCAAGCGCGACCAGCTGGCGGCTGGGGTGCTGGGGCTGGACATGTACAAAATGCGTGAGCCATTGGCGGCGGCCGGGTTGCGGTATGTGGATTGAGCCGCCCCTGGAGCAGCACCCATGAGCAAACCCACCTCGGGTGACTACACCAAAACCCCCGGCTGGCTCGACTGGTTCACCGGCCCCAGCAAGCCACGGTTCCAGTTGCCGCCCGGCAGCGTGGACGCCCACTGCCACGTCTTCGGCCCCGGCGCGCACTTTCCCTACGCACCCGAGCGCAAATACACCCCCTGCGACGCCAGCAAAGAGCAACTGTTTGCCCTGCGCGACCACTTGGGCTTTGCGCGCAACGTGATCGTGCAAGCCACCTGCCACGGCGCCGACAACCGCGCCTTGGTGGATGCCTGCCTGGCCAGCGGCGGCATGGCGCGCGGCGTGGCCACGGTGCGGCGCAGCGTCACCGACGAGGAACTGCAAGCCCTGCATGAGGCTGGCGTGCGCGGGGTGCGCTTCAACTTCGTCAAGCGCTTGGTGGATTTCACGCCCAAGGACGAGCTGCTGGAGATCGCCGGTCGCATCGCCAAGCTGGGCTGGCACGTGGTCATCTACTTCGAGGCGGTCGATCTGCCCGAGCTGTGGGATTTCTTCACCAGCCTGCCCACCACCGTGGTGGTGGATCACATGGGCCGCCCCGATGTGCGCCTGCCCGTGGACGGGCCGCAGTTTGGGCTGTTCCTCCGGTTGATGCGCGAGCACCGCAACGTGTGGTGCAAAGTGAGCTGCCCCGAGCGACTCTCCTTGAAGGGTCCGAATGCGCTCGACGGCGAACAGAATGCCTACCGCGACGTGGTGCCCTTTGCGCGCAAGGTGGTAGAGGCATTCCCCGACCGCGTGCTCTGGGGCACCGACTGGCCGCACCCGAACCTCAAAGACCACATGCCCGACGACGGCCTGCTGGTCGATTTCATCCCGCACATCGCGCCCACACCCGAATTGCAGCGCAAGCTGCTGGTGGACAACCCGATGCGCCTCTACTGGGCAGATGCATGATGCCCCCACGCTTGTCGCTGCGCGCCTGCGCTGCCCCCCGAGGGGGTGCGAATCGCCTTGGGGCGGCCCGGCGGCGATTCATTTTTCCTTGAGGTGTACCCATGGCTCTGGACAAACCCTACCAAAACGTGCCCGGCACCATCATCTTTGATGCCGAGCAAAGCCGCAAGGGCTACTGGCTCAACCAGTTCTGCATGAGCCTGATGAAGGCCGAGAACCGCGAGCGCTTCAAGGCCGACGAGCGCGCCTACCTCGACGACTGGCCCATGACCGAGGAGCAAAAACAGGCCGTGCTGGCGCGCGACCTCAACTGGTGCATGCGCACCGGCGGCAACATCTACTTTCTGGCCAAAATCGGCGCCACCGACGGCAAAAGCTTCCAGCAAATGGCCGGCTCCATGACCGGCATGAGCGAGCAGGAATACCGCGACATGATGGTCAAGGGCGGCCGCTCGATCCAAGGCAACCGCTACCCGGGCGAAGACGGCGACGCACAGCCCCACCGCCAACCGCAAGGGGCCGCCCACCAAACCCAGCAGAAAGGCAGCTGAACCATGGCCCGCATCACCGCCTCGGTCTATACCTCGCACGTGCCCGCCATCGGCGTGGCCATCGACCAGCACAAAACCCAAGAAGACTACTGGAAGCCGGTTTTCGCGGGCTACGAGCAATCCAAGCAGTGGATCCGAGAGAACCCGCCCGACCTCATCTTTCTGGTCTATAACGACCACGCCACCGCCTTCAGCCTCGACCTCATCCCCACCTTCGCCATCGGCACCGCGGCCCAATTCCAGCCCGCCGACGAAGGCTGGGGGCCGCGCCCGGTGCCGGTGGTCAAGGGGCACCCGGA
>PNMN01000283.1 GCA_013823655.1 Comamonadaceae bacterium
CTTCAGCAGCTACCCGGCCGACTTCATGATCTGGAGCCAGCTGCTGAGCGGACCCGACGCGATGCGCCGCCGCATGGCGCTGGCGCTGTCGGAGTTCTTCGTGGTCTCGCTCTCTGCGTCCGATTTCAACTGGCGCAGCCACGCCGTGGCGCACTGGTGGGACACGCTGGTGGGCCAGGCCTTCGGCAACTTCCGGCAGTTGCTGGAGGCGGTCACGCTGCACCCGGTGATGGGCCACTTCCTCAACACCAAGGGCAACCGGAAAGAAGACACCCGGACCGGTCGCGTGCCGGATGAAAACTACGCCCGCGAGGTGATGCAGCTGTTCACCATCGGCCTGTACCAGCTGAACCTGGACGGCACCGAAAAAACCGATGGCGCGGGCCTTCGCATCGACAGCTACACCCAGTCGGACGTGACGAACCTGGCGCGCGTCTTCACCGGCTACGACTTCGACCGTTCCGATGGTGTGCGGATCACGGTGCCGAACCAGACCTACACCATCGAATCGCGCGAGTTCGCGCGCAAGCCCATGCTGCTCACCGCGAGCCGGCATTCCACGCTGGAAGCCAGCTTTCTGGGCACCACCATCCCGGCCAACACGCCCGCCGCCGCCGCCCTGAATACCGCGCTCGACACCCTGTTCAACCACCCCAACGTCGGCCCCTTCTTTGCCCGCCAGATGATCCAGCGGCTGGTGACCAGCCACCCCAGCCCGGCTTATGTGGCGCGCGTGGCGGCGCGTTTCAACGACAACGGCTCGGGCGTGCGCGGGGATCTGCGCGCCGTCTGGGCCGCCATCTTGCTCGACGACGAAGCCCGCGGACCGCAAAGCCTGGCCAACCCGGCGCACGGCAAGCTGCGCGAGCCCATGCTGCGCTTCGTCCAGTGGGCGCGCAGCTTTGGCGTCACCTCGGCGGCCGGCAGCTGGAAGATTTTTGAACTGAACAATGTGGCCACCCAACTGGGGCAGAGCCCGCTGCGCGCGCCCTCGGTGTTCAACTTTTTCCGGCCCGGCTATGTGCCACCGGCCACGGCCCTGGCCGATTCCAAATCCACCGCACCCGAGTTCCAGCTGGTCAACGAGACCACGGTCGGCGGCTACCTGAACTTCATGCAGAACGTGATCCAGCGCGGCATCAACTGCCCGGAACCCACGGTGCCGCAAGCGGCCTACACCAACTACCAGTACGACGTGAAAGCCAGCTACGCGGCCGAGCTCGCGCTGGTGACCGACGCCGCCGCGCTGGTGCGGCACCTCTCGCTGGTGCTGTGCGCCGGCCAGCTCTCGGCCAGCACCCAGACCCTCATGGTCACGGCCCTCAACGCCACGCCCGTCACCGCGACCAGCACCGACAGCGTCAAGCTCAACCGCGTGGCCGCAGCGGTGTTGATGGTCATGGCGTGTGCCGAATACCTGATCCAGAAATAGGCGGCCCAGCATGCACTTCATCCAGCCCCAGCAGCACACGCGCCGCGCTTTTCTGCGCCGCGCCGGCCAGCTCGCCTTCACCGGCGCTGCCCTGCCCACCGCGCTCAACTTGGCCGCCATGGGCGAGGCCGCCGCCTTCAACGCCACCGACTACAAGGCCCTGGTCTGCGTCTTCCTGTTCGGCGGCAACGACCACGCCAACACCGTGGTGCCCTACGACAACGCCAGCTACGACCGCTACAGCACGATCCGGGGGGGCGGTGCCGACCGCACGGCGGGGGGCATCGCGCTGGGCCAGGCGGCCCTCGCGCCGACGCTGCTGACACCGGCAACGCCGCTGCCCAACGGGCTCCAGTACGCCCTGCACCCGGAGATGAGCGGGCTGGCCCAGCTGTTCAACACCGGCCAGGCCGGCGTGCTGCTCAACGTGGGCCCGCTGGTGGTGCCCCTGACCCGCGCCGACTACCGCAGCGGCAACCGCACGCTCTACCCCGTGCCGCCCAAGCTGTTCTCACACAACGACCAGCAGTCGGTCTGGCAGTCCTCCTCGCCCGAGGGCTCCACCGTGGGCTGGGGCGGCAAGCTCGGCGACCTGGTGCTGAGCAGCCGCGCCAACAGCAACGCGCTGTTCACCTGCATGTCGGTGACCGGCAACACGGTGTTCCTGTCCGGCGATTCGGCGTTGTCGTACCAGGTCAGCACGGGCGGCGCGGTCCGGATCAACAGCCTGGCCAGCAACGTGTACGGCTCGTCGGCCGTCAGGACGGCGATGGACCAGCTCACCGAGCTCGGCAGCAGCCACCTGCTGGAGCGGGAATACAACCGGGTCACCCAGCGGGCCATCGGCGCCGAAGGCGCCATCACCACCGCGCTGGCCAGCGCAGCGGCCGCCGACAGCAGCACGGCCCCCAACCCCAGCTTTGCCGCTTTCAGCCCCACCGTGATGGCCAACAATTCCCTGGCCTCGCAGCTCAAGATGGTGGCGCGCCTGATCGCCGCCCGCGGCAGTCTGGGCGCCCAGCGGCAGGTGTTCTTCGTCTCGCTGGGCGGCTTCGACATGCACGACGGCCTGCTCAATGGGCACATCAACCAGCTCGGTCGCCTGAGTCGGGCCATGAGCGCGTTCCAGGCATCCATGGTGGCGCTGGGCATGGCCGACAAAGTCACCGCCTTCTCCGCGTCGGACTTCGGCCGCACGCTCACATCCAACGGCGACGGCTCCGACCACGGCTGGGGCAGCCACCAGCTGATCGTGGGCGGTGCGGTCAACGGCGTGGCCGCGACGCAGGGCCGCTTCTACGGCAGCGCACCCCCGGTGAGCGTGAGCGACAGCAGCACCGACGCCAACGACCAGTGGCACGTCGGCCAGGGCCGCCTGCTGCCCAGCACCTCGGTGGACCAGTACGCCGCCACGCTGGGCCGATGGTTCGGCGTGGAACCC
>PNMN01000284.1 GCA_013823655.1 Comamonadaceae bacterium
CCTCTACGGCCACGTCAACAACGTCGTCTACTACAGCTGGTTCGACACTGCGGTGAACGGCTGGCTGATCGAGCAGGGTGCGCTGGACATCCACAAGGGCGCCGTGATCGGCCTGGTGATCGAGACGCATTGCAACTACTTCGCGCCGCTGGCCTTCCCGCAAAACGTGCAGGCCGGTCTGCGCGTGGCGCACCTGGGTTCGTCCAGCGTGCGTTACGAGGTGGGCCTGTTCGCCGAAGGTGGTGAAATGGCCGCCGCCTGCGGGCATTTCGTGCATGTGTACGTGGACCGCGAAACCCGCCGACCGGTGCCGCTGCCCGAACCACTCAAACACACCCTGGAGACGATCCGATGACCACCAACCCCGTTGCCAACCCGCCCGTGATCGACGCCACCAGCGTGGACGCGGCCATCACCAGCCGCCTGTCGGCCCGCGCCTTTCTGCCCACGCCGGTGCCGCGCGCCACGCTGGAACACATCCTGCAGGTGGCCGCCCGCGCGCCCTCGGGCACCAACACCCAGCCCTGGAAGGTCTACGTGCTGCAGGGCGCCAGTCGCGACAGTCTGGTGGACAAATGCTGCACCGCGCACAACGCGCTGCGTGCCGACCCGTCACTGGCCGAGCAGTACCGCGAGGCCTACGACTACTACCCTGAAAAATGGGTCAGCCCCTACATCGACCGCCGACGCGAAAACGGCTGGAGCCTGTACGGCCTGCTCGGCATCACCAAGGGCGACAAGGACAAGATGCACGCGCAGCACCAGCGCAACTTCCGGTTCTTCGACGCACCGGTGGGCCTGATGTTCACGCTCGACAAGGTGCTGGGCCGCGGCTCCCTGGTGGACTACGGCATGTTCCTGCAGAACATCATGGTGAGCGCGCGCGGTCATGGCCTGCACACCTGCCCGCAGGCGGCCTGGAACGGTTTTGCCACCATCATCCTGCCGCACATCGGCGCGGGCGCTGACGAAATGCTGGTCTGCGGCATGGCGCTGGGCTACGCCGATCCGGCCGACCCGGTGAACGGTTTCCACACGCCGCGCGAGCCGGTGGCCAGCTTCACGCACTGGCTGGAATAATCCCAGCCGTTCTTTCATCCACTCAACCAACAGGACACATCCCATGATCACCACCCCCAGCGGCCTGCAATATCAAGACACCGTGGTCGGCAACGGCGACGAAGCCCAGGCCGGTCGCCCGGTGCAGGTGCACTACACCGGCTGGCTGTTCAACGACGGCGTGCAGGGCAGCAAGTTCGACTCCAGCAAAGACCGCGGCCAGCCGTTCGAATTTCCGCTCGGCGCCGGTCACGTCATCAAGGGTTGGGACGAAGGCGTGCAGGGCATGAAGGTCGGCGGCACGCGCCGCCTGGTCATCCCGGCAGCGCTGGGCTACGGCGCCCGCGGCGCTGGCGGCGTGATCCCGCCCAACGCCACGCTGCTGTTCGAGGTCGATCTGCTGGCTGTATAGGGTTCCCCCCTGCGCCGCTGTGCGGCTTCCCCCCAGGGGGACCACGCCCTTGGACCGGCGGAGCCGGATCCTCGGCGTGTGCTGGGCAGCTTCCCTTCGCCCCGCTGACTCGCTTTGAGGGTGTGCTTGTTTCCATTGAAAGCCGACATGAACCCACGTCCCGCCATCCTGATCGCACGCGCCGTGTTCCCCGAGGTGGTGGCGCGGCTGCGCGAACACTTCGAGGTCGAGACCAACGACACCGACGAGCCGTTCACGCCTGCGCAACTGGTCCAGCGGCTGCAGGGCAAGGTGGGCGCGCTCACCACCGGCAGCGAGCGCATCAGCGCCGAGTTGCTGGCGGCCTGCCCGCAACTCAGAGTGGTGTGCAACATCGCGGTGGGCTACAACAACTTCGATGTGGCTGCCCTGACGGCGGCGCGCGTGCTGGCCACCAACACGCCCGATGTGCTGACCGAAACCACCGCCGATTTCGGCTTTGCGCTGCTCATGGCCACGGCGCGGCGCATCAGCGAGAGCGAACACTTTCTGCGTGCCGGGCGGTGGAACCGCTGGGCGCTGGACATGTTTGCCGGTGCCGAGGTGCATGGCAGCACGCTGGGCATCCTGGGCATGGGCCGGATCGGTCAGGCCATCGCGCGTCGCGGTGCGCACGGCTTTGGCATGCAGGTGATCTACCACAACCGCTCCCGGCTCGATGCGGCGACCGAGGCCGAATGCAAGGCCCGCTACGTGAGCAAGGACCAGCTGCTGGCGCAGGCCGACCACCTGATCCTGGTGCTGCCCTACAGCGCCGGGTCGCACCACGCCATCGGCGCGGCCGAGATCGCGCAGATGAAGCCCAGCGCCACGCTGGTCAACATCGCGCGCGGCGGCATCGTGGACGACGCTGCGCTGGCCGCAGCGCTGCGCGAGCGGCGCATCGCGGCCGCAGGGCTGGATGTGTTCGAGGGCGAACCGAAGGTGCACCCCGATCTGCTCACGGTGCCCAACGTGGTGCTCACCCCGCACATCGCCAGCGCCACCATGCCCACCCGCATGGCCATGGCGAATCTGGCGGCCGACAACCTGATCGGTTTCCTCACGCAGGGCAGGGCACTCACGCCCATCAACCCTGAAGCGCTATGAACAATCAAATCCTGATCTGGGTGCTGCTGGTCCTGGTGGCGCTCAACCTGTTGCTGGGCGTGTGGCTGTTGCTGCGCCGCCGTCCGGTGGACGCTGACGAAGTGGCGCACCGCCAGCAGCTGCTGGGCCAAACCCAACAGCTCGGCCAGCAGCTGGGCCAGCGCGTGGAGCGGGTGGAGAGTGAACTGCGCCGCGAGATCAGCGAAAGCTCGCGCGGCGG
>PNMN01000285.1 GCA_013823655.1 Comamonadaceae bacterium
CACGCTGCCGCCCTTGGCCTTGTAATCGACGACCCATTGGCGCAGGTCGCGGACCTCTCCGTTGAGGGCCGGGTATTGCAGCAATACGGCGAAGCTGTCTTCGGCAAGGGCCTCTGGTCCTGTGCAAATCCGGACATCAATGCCCAGCGGCTTGGCGCGGGTCCGCACCACTTCAAGGGTCTGTGGCAGCACCTGATCGTCCACGAAGAAGACGTTGGACTTGGATTTGCCCATCCGTTTGGCCAGCGTCATGGCCTCGGCGGCGGCGGTGGCCTCGTCCAGCATGGAGGCGTTGGCGATCGCCATGCCGGTCAGGTCCGTGACCATGGTCTGGAAGTTGACCAGCGCTTCCATTCGGCCCTGCGAAATCTCGGCCTGGTAGGGCGTGTAGGCGGTGTACCAGGCGGGGTTTTCGAGGATGTTGCGCAGGATCACGCCCGGCGTGTGCGTGCCGTGGTAGCCCTGACCGATGAAGCTCTTGAAGAGCTTGTTCTTCGATGCGATGGTTTTCAGCTCGGCCAGCGCGGCGGCTTCGGTCACGGCGGGCGGCAGGTCCATGTCGGTGCTGCGCGCGATGCTGCGCGGCACGATGGAGTCGATCAGCGCGCGGCGCGAGGCCTCGCCGATGACCGACAGCATGTGGGCTTCATCGGCTTCGCTGATGCCGATGTGGCGGGCGATGAACTCGCTGGCGTTTTCGAGTTCACCCAGGGATTTGACGGACGGCATCAGCATGGAACGACCTTGTTGAGAGAGTTGGGTGTCAGCGGGTTGTGTCTTGCTCCTTCCCCCTCTGGGGGAAGGCCGGGATGGGGGCTGGTGGCGAACCGTACTGGCGTGTCGAAGAGAAATCGTGGCGCGCCTTGCCCCCACCCCAACCCTCCCCCAGAGGGGGAGGGAGCCAGGGCATCAAACCGCGAAAGCGGCGTAGGCGGTTTCGTCGAGCAGCGCGTCGATCTGCGACACATCTGACAGCTTGACCTTGAAGAACCAGCCCGTGCCCAGCGGATCGCTGTTGGCCAGCGACGGATCGTCGCGCAGGGCCTCGTTCACTTCGGTGACTTCGCCGCTGACGGGCATGTAGACATCGGCTGCGGCCTTGACGGACTCGACCACACCGGCCACTTCCTTCTGGACAAAGCTCTTGCCCACTTCGGGCAAATCCACAAACACCACGTCGCCCAGCGCGTCCTGCGCGTGGTGGGTGATGCCGACGGTGGCGATGCCGCCGTCAACGGTGATCCATTCGTGGTCTTCGGTGTACTTGGTGGTCATGGTGGGCTCCGGTGAAAAGTTGAAAAGGGATGACGGGATCAGCCGCGGAAATAGCGGTTGGGCACGAAAGGCATGGGCGCAACCTCCATCGGCACGGCCTTGCCGCGCACGATGGCGTTGATCCGCGTGCCCATGGTGGCGAATTCGGGCGTGACGTAGCCGATGGCGACCGGCTTGTTGGCCGTGGGGCCGAGCAGGCCGCTGGTGACTTCGCCGATTTTCTGGCCGTCCAGGCTCTGCAGTTCGACGTGTTCGCGCACCGGCACGCGCTCCAGCGCGACCAGGCCGACGCGCTTGCGCGTCAGGGCGACCGTGCCGTCGAGCTGGGCCAGCACGCGCCCGGCGCCCGGGAAGCCGCCAGCGCGTTCGCCACCGCTGCGGCGCACCTTCTGCATCGCCCAGTTGAGCGCGGCCTCGACCGGGCTGCTGGTGGTGTCGATGTCGTTGCCGTACAGGCACAGCCCGGCCTCCAGCCGCAGCGAGTTGCGCGCGCCCAGACCGACGGGCTTGACCTCGGGCTGCGCCAGCAGGGCGCGGGCAAAGGCGTCGGCGCTGGCGGCCGGCAGGGAGATCTCGAAGCCGTCTTCGCCGGTGTAGCCGCTGCGGGTGACGTACAGGTCGGCGCCGTTCCAGCTGGCGGCCATGCCGGTCATGAACACCAGCTTGTCCACGCCGGGCAGCAGCCGGGCCAGCGCGGTCACGGCCTGCGGGCCTTGCAGGGCGAGCAGGGCGCGGTCGAACTGCGGCGTGACCTTGCAGCGGCCACCGATGCGTTCGACGATGTGGGCCAGGTCGCCGTGTTTGCAGGCGCCGTTGACGATCACGAAGAGCTCATGGCCCCCACGCTCCCCCACTGCGTGTCGGTCGCTGCCACCCGTGGGGGCGCTCGCGCCTTGGGACGGCCCGGCGGCGCTCGGTCCGCCCCGGTTGACGAACATCAGGTCGTCGATGATGCCGCCGTCGTCGGTGAGCAGCAGGCCGTAACGCTGCTTGTTCACACCCAGACCGATGACGTCCACCGGCATCAGCGATTCGAAAGCGGCCGCCGCATCGGGGCCGGACAGCGTGAGCTGGCCCATGTGCGAGACGTCGAACAGGCCGGCGGCGTTGCGGGTCTGGTGGTGCTCGGTGACCAGGCCGCTCGGGTACTGCACCGGCATGCTGTAACCGGCAAAGGGCACCATGCGCGCACCCAGTTCAAGGTGCAGGGCGTTCAGCGGGGTCTGGAGCAGGGCGCAAGAATCGGAGGGAGCGGACACGGGCGGACTCTGGACGGTGGGGCAGGTGCCGTGGCAAGCAGCCACAGCGACAACACGGTGCATCCGTGTGCTGCCCCCCTGTCCGCTTTACCTGAGAGATTCGCGCGGGCGATGCCGCACTTGCTCCTTCGGTGGATGACCTCCGGCGGTCACCTCTCTCCAGTGGGGGACACCGCCGGTGAGGGCGGTGGTTGCCAGTCCTTTTGCCTGAGCGTTCAGGGTCGTGTGTGCGACCGCCTGCGCCTTCGGC
>PNMN01000286.1 GCA_013823655.1 Comamonadaceae bacterium
CGAGCCGGTGCAGTTGCGCCGGCTGGCTCTGCGCTTCGGAGACGGCGAGGTAGGCGTTGTAGGGGCCGGTCTGGCGCAGCAGGGCGTCGTACACGCGACCGGGCAGCGGCAGCCTGCCCAGCAGTTCGGGCAGGCTTTTGTACAGCAGGCGGTCGAGCTGGGCGAACAGCGCGGTCAGGAACACCTCGGCGCGCAGGTTGTCTTCGGAGCCGGTGTCCAGCAGGTGCTGGGCCAGGCGCGCGCGCATGACCATGCCGTAGCGCACCGGGTGCAGGGCGGCGTCGGTCTCGGCGCTGGCGAGCTGGTCGAGCAGCCAGGTGTCGAGCGCGCCGAAGCCGAGCATCATGAGCGCGTGGCGCAGCGACTCGATTTCATGGCGCAAGCCGTAGGCGGCGGAGTTGACGAGCAGCAGCAGGCGGTAGACCAGCACCGGGTCTTGCCGCACCAGGCGCTCCAGCTGGTCGAGCGAGGCGTCTTTCTGGATCGCTTCGCGCACCTGGGCGATCACGTCGGCATCGCAGGCCATGGGCTGCTGGCGAAAGGCGTGCAGGGCGTCGTCGTCGGGCCAGCCGAGCAGGCCCCAGGCACCGGCCTGGTCGAGGCAGTGGTCGGCCAGCGCGCGGGAGGCCACGCCTTCCATGATCTGGCCCGGCACGATGGGGCTGCGCTGCGTGGGCACGGGCACGGCTTCGGTGGGTCGTGCCTGCAGGGCCTGCAAAGCCTCTTCGGCGCTGAGGCTGAGCAGGCTGCGCACGTCCAGCGGGGCGATGATTTCACCCCGCACCTCGCTCAGCGCGGTGTGGCGCAGCAGCTGGTGGCCGCGCTGGCCGGCGATGGCGAGCTGGGCCAGGCCTTCGGGGCTGGTGAAGGGGGTGCCGGGCACTTCGAGCCAGGTGTTGGGCACCGGCGCGCAGGCCAGTGCCTGCTGCCAGAGTTCGGGCCGGTCGAACGAGAAGATCAGCACCGGCGCGCCGAGCGGCCAGTGGTCGCCCAGGATCTGCAGCAGGTGTTCGGCGTCCACCGCCTCGGGGTGCACGGTGTGCATGTTCAGGCGCACCGCGGCGAGCTGGCGCGCGCGGTTCCACACCGGCTGGTAGCCCAGGGCGATGCTGTCAAGGATGGTGCTGCGGCTCATAGAAACTTTTCTGATCGATTTTTCATGCGCCCGGAGCAACACACCCACAACGCACGAAGCAGACCAACCCAGAGACACCGCCGGGCCGCCCTTGGACAAGCTCAGGCCGGACGGCTGGTGTCGCCCCTTGGGGGTCAGGCGCAGCGTGGCGGGGGTGTTTCATATCAATTCACATACTGGAACAGCGAGAGTTTCTGCACCGAGGCATACGACTGCAGCGCCGCTTGCAGGCCGACTTGCTGGCTCTGGAAGTCGGAGATGCCCTGGACCATGTCGAGGTCTTCGAGGCGGGATTTTTCGGCCTTGTGGTCCACCTGGCGGCCAGCGAGCAGGTCCTCGATGGCGTCGGCGCGGTTGAGCCATTCACCGGCCTGGCTGCGCGCGGCGAGCACGCGGTCGTGGCCGGCGTCGAGTTCGGTGAGGGCGCGCCCGAGCGCATGGGTGAGCTGGGCGGTCTGGCCACCGCTGGTGACGCTGCGCAGCGCGGTCACCGCGTCCTGCATCACTTTGAAGATGTCGGTCGGGCCGGTGACGGGGTTCACGGCCAGCGAGTCCCCGGCCGCGGGTGTGCCCTGCAGGGTGATGGACAGGCCGTCGAATTCGAGCGCGGCGCCCGCCACGTAGGGCACACCGCTGTGGCCGGTCACCGGCGTGCCGGTGGTGGTGTTGGTCACGGTGTATTGCAGGCTGCCGGCAACGCTGGCAAACGAGACGCTGTAGGCGTGGCCGGTGAGGGCCGAGGGGTTGCTGACACGGCCGACGTCGGAGCGCAGGCCGCCGGTGTTGCTGGCTGCCAGGTCGAGCGTGAAGCTGCCGTTGCCCGGCGGCACGCGCATGAAGACGACTTCGCCGTCGAAGGTGTGCGGCAGGTTGTTGTTGCCGGCCGCTTCCTGGCCGCGCTGGCCGTCAAAGCGCACGCCGCTGCCACCGGGGCCGTAGGCCTCCACAAAGGGCGTGGTGGTGCCGCCGAGGCCGCCAAACAGCGTGCGCCCGGCGCTGTCTTTCTGGTTGGCCACGCCGAGCAGGCGCTCGCGCAGGCCTTCGATCTCTTGCGCGATGCTCTGGAACTCCCGGCTGCCGTAGGTGGCGTTGCCGGCCTTGAGAAAGAGTTCACGCACGTCCTGGATCAGCTCGCCGACGTTGCCCAGCGCACTCTCGGCCTGCCTCAGGCTGGTGCGCGAGGCCTCGACGGCGCGCTGGTCCACCTGGGCGCGCGAGAGCCGGTTTTGCGCCGCTTCGGCCATGACGGCAGCGACCGGATCGTCGCTGGCGCGCTGCACGCGCTTGCCGGTGGCGATGCGGTCTTGCTGCGCGCTCAGCTCGGCCTGGCGTTTGTTGAGCGTGTTGACGATGCTGTCGTAGCTGTTGGCGGTGGCGACTCTCATACAGAACTTTCTACGTTGTTCATGCTGCCGACGCAACAGCTGCGACGCATGAAACACTGCCGCCCAGAGACACCGAGGAACCGGCTTTGCCGGGCCTCTGGTGTCGCCCCCTGGGGGGGTGACGCGAAGCGGCGCGGGGGGTTTTCATGTTCAGCGCATGACCTGCAGCATGGTGTCGAACGCGTTCTGCGCGATCTGCAAAAACTTCGCTGCGGCCTGGTAGGACTGCTGGAACTGCAGCAGGCGCGCGGCTTCTTCGTC
>PNMN01000287.1 GCA_013823655.1 Comamonadaceae bacterium
GGCCACCTCGTCCACCCGGGTGGCGGCAAAGCCTTTTTCAACGAACAGGGCGAGCGCGGCGTCCAGCAGCTCGCCAGGGCGCGCTTGCTTGCGGCGCTGACGGGTGGCACCGGCTGGGGCAGAGGCGTTGGCTGGGGAGGGCATGGTATTACTGACCGACGGGTTAGTAATATACTCCAAGCCCTGGCACAGGCAGGCCACCGACCCGCTGGGCCGTTTACCCCAGCTTGATGCCCACGCGAGCGATCCGTTGTCCGTCCATGCGGCGCACGCTCAGTTCGGCGTTGCCGAGCATGGCGTGATCACCCACCACCGGCGGGCGCCGGATCTCGTCGCGCAGCCAGGCGGCCACGTCCTGGTCGGAGTCGGCCGGCACCGCCAGCCCGTAGAAGGCGCAGAGCGACTCCAGCGGCGTGTGACCGTCGATCTCGAAGTCGCCGAAAACCAGTCGGGCCTGTGCCTCGTCCTCCGGGTCCGGCAGGTCCACACCCAGGCGCCGTGCGCTCCAGGCGATCGTGCTGCCCTGCAACAGCAGCGAGGTCAGCACCACCACAAACGCCACGTTGAAGAAGGTCTGCGCCCCGGGCACGCCCGCCATCACCGGGAACACGGCCAGCACAATCGGCACCGCGCCGCGCAGGCCGACCCAGGAAATGAAGGCGATCTCGCGCGGCGGAAAACGCAGCGGCGCCAGGCACAGCCACACCGACACCGGCCGCGCCACCAGCATCAGCACCAGCGACACGCCCAGCGCCGGCCACAGCGTGCTCAGCAGGCTCGACGGCGTCACCAGCAGACCCAGCAACAGGAACATCCCCGCTTGGGAGAGCCAGGCGTAGCCGTCCATGGCCGAGAGCGACGAGCGCACCTGGCGCCGCGCCCGGTTGCCGACGATCACGCCCATGGCGTAGACCGCCAGAAAGCCCGAGCCGCCCAGCCAGGTGGTGGCCGCAAACACCACCAGGCCGCCCGAGACCAGCAAGAGCGCGCGCACGCCACCACCGCCGTCTTCGTCCCGGCCCAGGCGCTTGAGCAGCTCGGCCATGCCAAAACCCGCCGCCAGCCCCAGCGCCGCGCCCCAGCCGAACTGCTGCAGCAAAGATCGCAGCACATCCGCCCAGCCCAGCCCGGCACCGTCCCCGGAGGTGACGGCCAGCGCCACGGCGATGAAGGTCAGCGTGAGGTAGACCGCCATCGGGTCGTTCATGCCCGACTCGATCTCCAGCGTGGCGGTCACGCGCTCGTTGAGCTTGACGCCCGAGGACTTGAGCAGCGAAAACACCGCCGCCGCATCGGTCGATCCCACGATGGCACCCACCAGCAGCGCCAGCGGCCAGGGCAAATCCAGCAGCCAGCGCGCCGCCGCCCCGGTGATGCCCGCGCACACCAGCACGCCCAGGGTGGCCAGCAGCAGCGAAGGCTTCAAGCCGGTTCGAAAGGTGTTGAATTCGGTGCGCAAGCCGCCGTCCAGCAAGATCACGGCCAGCGCCACGTTGCCGACCCAGAAGCTGAGCTTGAAGTCGTTGAACACCAGCCCGCCCGGGCCGTCTTCCCCGGCCAGCACCCCCGCCAGCAGGAACACCAGCAGGAACGAAAACCCGGCCCGCGCCGACACCACGCCCGCCAGCACGCTGATGAACACCAGTGCGGCGGCAACCAGCAGGGGCAGGGCAAGAAAATCGAGTGACAGGCTCATGCCCCTGAGGCTATCAGAATGTCTGCCAACCGAACTCTTATGGAAAACCTTACCAAGTGCTTCAGGCTTGACTGAATCGCAAGTGGATGGCAGTCAGTCTTTGACCCAGACCGAATGCGGGGATAAATTCGGACCACTTCAAGGAGGCGCCATGCAATCCCGCGAACACATCCGATCCATCTCCCACCTCAAGAGCCATGCCGCCCAGATTTCGGAAGAAGTGGCTGCCACCGGGGCGCCGGTCATCATCACCCAGAACGGCGAAGCCGCCATGGTGATTGAGGGCGTGCAGCAGTACCAGGAAAAGCAGGAACTGATCGCTCTGCTCAAGCTGCTGGCGCTGGGCGAGAAAGACCGGCAGGCCGGTCTGGGGCTGTCGGTGGAAGCATCCCGCGCGCAACTGGCCCAGGCGATGCCGTAGCGCGCGCTGTTCAGACAGGTGAACGGGCCCTTCAAGCCGCGCGCATCCGGGATGTGCCCTCAAACTTCGCCCCTCACCCACGGACAATCTCGTTCCGCTCATCGACATGCACCAGCCCAACCACCGACAGGCGGGCGTCGGCGCGCAGATCGCACTCGCGCTCAAGCGTTGAACTGCAGCGCCGCCAGCCCGGCGTACACACCGCCTTGCGCCACCAGCTGGGCGTGCGTGCCCTGCTCCACCAGCCGCCCGTGGTCCAGCACCACGATGTGGTCGGCCTGCTGCACGGTGGCCAGGCGGTGGGCGATCACGAGCGTGGTGCGGTCTTTCATGGCCGATTCCAGCGCGGCCTGCACCATGCGTTCGCTCTGCGCATCCAGCGCGCTGGTGGCTTCGTCGAGCAACAGCAGCGGCGGGTTCTTGAGCATGGCGCGAGCAATCGCGATGCGCTGGCGCTGCCCGCCCGAGAGGCGCACGCCGCGCTCGCCGAGGAAGGTGTCATAGCCTTCGGGCAGCAGGGCGATGAACTCGTCGGCAAAGGCTGCGTGCGCTGCGGCGCGGACTTCGTCGTCGGAGGCGCCGGGTTTTCCGTAGCGGATGTTCTCCAGCGCGCTGGTGGAGAAGATCACCGGGTCCTGCGGCACGATGCCGATGCG
>PNMN01000288.1 GCA_013823655.1 Comamonadaceae bacterium
GCCGGAATTGATGAGCGCCTGACGCGCCACCGCGTCCAGCGCCTCGTCCACCAGGCCGTGCTGCGCCACCACCCGCAGGCGGCCCAGCGACTGCAGGCGCTCCAGGCCGCGCCGGGTCAGTGAAATGGTGCGGCCATTGGCGGCGTTGAAGAGGAACATGGTGCCGTGCGGGCTGGCCCAGGTGAGCTGGCAGCGCACATCGTGATCGTCTTCGCGCAGGTCCACCCAGGTGCCCACTGCGGGCGTCTGCACCGTCGGCGCAGGGTTTCCCTCTTGCAGCGACTGCCAGTCGCCCTGCAGCGGCTCGGTGTCCTGGAAGGCGGGCTGGGTTTCGATCAGCAGGTCTTCCATGAAGCCCGAATCGCGTGCTTCGACGGGGTGCATCCAGGTCTCGGGCTCCAGCGCCATCTGGCGGCTGGGCGGGCTGTCGGGCACGGCGGTGTCGTTGCGCTGGGTTTTGTAGGCTGCTTCGTGCAACCCCATCAGCGCCTGAAAAAAAGACTCGGTCTGGTTTCGCGGGTAGTCGATCGAGTCCAGGCCTTCGCGCAAAGTGCGCAGCAGCGCGGGAATGACCTTGATCAGGCGCGGCCGGTTGTGGCTGGCCAGGGTGAGCTGGCTCGACCACAGCAGATCGGGCAGCAGGTCCATGTAGCGCAGCGCGGGTGCATCGGCGGGTGCGGTGGTCTCGGTGCTGGCGGCGTCCATGCGCGCCTGCGCCACCACCTGCGCCCAGGGGCCCGTCAGAAAGCGCCGCACCACACCGGGCGCACGCGCGAAATCGTTGCGCGCCTGCATCTCCACCGCCACACGCTCGGCCAGCAGGTTGCGCTGCTCCACCCGCACCAGGGTCTGCATGGCCAGGCCGCGCGCGGGTGCCTGGGCGCTGGCCGCCGCGCTGCGGCTCAGGCGCTGCAGCAGTTCGGTCAGCAGTTCGGGCAGGCCCGGCGCGGGCGCCTGCAGCGCCTGCACGGTGTCTTTGAGCTGCTGGACAAAGGCGGCGAAGCCCGCGTCCTGCTCGTTGGTGAAAGCCAGAGCGCGTGCGGTCAGGGTGTCGAGCAGGCGGCGAGCGGGATTCTGGCGGTCGGCAAAAAAACGCGGTTCGCTGCGGGCGAGCTGCAGCAGGGCGGGCTTGAGGTCTTGCACCAGCTCGCGCACCGGCAGCAGCAGGCGCGTGTCGTCGGCAATGCGACGCAGCATGAGCGTCACCACCTCGGCCGCGAGTGTGCGCACCATGGCATTGCCCGAGCCGGAAGAGCCCTGGTCCGACACCGCCGATCCGCTCTGGTCCAGGTTGCCCACCAGCAACTGGTGCAGGTGGTCCAGCGTGAGCAAGGCGTCGCTGCCGATCATGGCGGCAGCGGGCACGCTCTCGGTGCGCGGCGCAGCGGCGCTGGCCGGGCGGCCCGGAGCGGTCTGCACCACCACGTAGCCTGCGGGCTGCACGCCCCAGCGGTCGAGCTGATCGGTCAGGCTCCGGTAGAGCCGCTGCAGCTCGTTGCCCAGCGACAGCGCGCCCACGTGCAGCCAGCGCGCGCGGATCGCCTCGTCCACATGCAGGCCGTTCAGGGCTTTCATGAGCGCGGCCACCACCACATCCGGGCGCAGCGGGTTGCTCTGGCGGCGCACCACGTCCAGGCCCTGGGCCCGGCTCAGGCGCGCGTTGAAGGCCACGAGCTCTTCGTCGGTCGCCATTTTCACCACCTGCAGCACCCGGGCGAGTTCCACCGTCTCCTGCACCTGCTGGTGATCCATCAGCTCCAGGTCGTCAAAGCTCAGACTGCTCAGGCTGCGGGCGCCCGCTGCTCGCTCTCCGGCAGGTGCGGCCAACTGCGGCTGCGCACTGCTCAAGGACTCGGCCAACGCCGTCAGAAAGCGCTCGGCCACGATCTCACGGTGGCTGGCCAGGGCGATGCGCGCCTGGCCAAAGGTCTGTTTCTCGTGCAGGTTGACCGCTGCGGCCTCGCGCTGCTGCAGCGTTTCGTACAAAGCACCCAGCCAGCGCGGCACCCACTCGGTCGAGAGGTTGAGAGCCTCCTTCAGACAGGCGTCAAAAGGGGAGTGGGCACGGGCATTCATGAGGGGAAAGCGGTGGCTCGCGTGGCGAGCTGGTCGTGCGGTCGATTATAGACAGCACCCCCGGCTGCAAGGCCCCAAACAGGGGCAGGAAAGACGCCAGTTCAGGGCTTCAGCAAGGCCGCCCAGCCCTCGACACCCAGCTTCCGCAGGGTGGCGATGTTGCGCTCGACGATCAACTCGGCGTCGCCCGCGTCGGACGCCACGGCGCGCTCCACACTGTCTTCGCGCAGCAGGTGCAGCGTGGGATACGGCGCACGGTTGGTGAAGTGGCTGGGGTCGTCTTCGGCCTCACCCTCAAAGAGGAACTGCGGGTGGAAGCTGGCCACCTGCAGCACGCCTTCGAGCCCGTGCTCGGCCACCACGTCGTCCACCACGCCCATGAAGTCGTTGAAGCGTTCAAAGTCCGGGAACAGCGCCGGGTGCACCAGCAGCGTGGTGTCGATCTCCTCGGCCGGCGTGTGCACCAGCAGGTCCAGCTCGCGGTCCAGCTCGTCCAGAAAGGCATCCAGGTGCCGCGCCCGGCTCACCACGATGCGCACCTGGTTCTTCACATACACCGCACGCGCGAACGGGCACAGGTTCAGCCCGATCACCGCCTTCTCGATCCAGCGGCGGGTGTCGGCCAAAACGGTGTCGTCAGAGAGTTCCAT
>PNMN01000289.1 GCA_013823655.1 Comamonadaceae bacterium
AGGCGGTGGAGATCGACGGTGAAGCCTACTGGGACGGTGGCTACGCCGGCAACCCGACGCTGCTGCCGCTGATCGCCGAGACCGCCGCCGACGACCTGCTGCTGGTGCAGATCAACCCCAGCCGCCGCGACACGGTGCCGACCCAGGCGCGCGAGATCCTCGACCGCGCGAGCGAAGTCACCTTCAATGCCAGCCTGCTCAAAGAGCTGCGCACCATTGGCCTGCTCAAGGAATTGCTGCAAGACGCCGGGCGTCCGGACAGCGCCTACCAGCGCCCGCTGTTCAAACGCGTGGACGATCTGCGCCTGCACCAGCTCGACGCCGGGACCCAGCTCGCCCAGTTCGGCGCTTCGAGCAAGACCCAGACCAACTGGTCTTTTCTCTCGCAGCTGCACCTGATCGGTCGCGGCGCCGCCGACGCCTGGCTGGCCACGAACCGCCGGCACCTGGGCCGGCGCTCCACCTTCGAACTGCCCGACCCCTTCAGCGGCTGCGGGTGAGAGGGCCTGCAGGCGGGTCAGGCGCCGTTGGTGCCCGAATCCGTGAAGCTGCGCACCGGCTCCACCGGCAGGTAAAAGCAAAACCGGGCCCCTTGCCCCACCGCGCCCTCGCCCTGCACCCGTCCGCCATGGCGCTGCAGCACCCGCGCCACCGTTGCCAGGCCAATGCCCGTGCCCTCGAACTGGTGGTGTGCGTGCAGGCGCTTGAACGGCTGGAACAACTGATCGGCGTAGGCCATGTCAAAGCCCGCGCCGTTGTCGCTGACGCAAAAGCCCCTCTGCCCGTCGGACTCGACGCCCGTGCCGTGCATGCGAATGTGCGCCTGCGCTGTCTGGCCGGTGTATTTCCACGCGTTGCCCAGCAAGTTCTGCAGCACCACGCGCATCAGCGTCGGGTCGGCCTGCGCGCGCAGGCCGGGTTCAATGTCCCACCGCACCGTGCGCTGCGGCTCGCCGCTCTCCAGTTCGCTCGCCACCTGCCGCGCCAGGGCGCTCAGGTCCACCCACTCGGGGTGCAGCTCGGCGCGGCTGTGTTGCGCCAGCGACAGCAGGTCGGTGATCAGCAGGCCCATGCGGCGCGCACTCTGCTGGATGCGGCGCAGAAAGTCCCGCCCCTCATCGCTCAGCCGCCCGGCCTCGCTCTCTTGCAGCAAGGTGGCAAAGCCGTGGATGCTGCGCAGCGGCGTGCGCAGATCGTGCGACACGCTGTAGGTGAACGACTCCAGCTCGCGGTTGAGCGCACGCAGCTCGCGGGTGCGCGCCTGCACCCGCTGTTTCAGCCCGGTGTTGAGCTGCTCCAGCGCCAGCTGCGCCTGGCGCAGCTCGGTCACGTCCTGGATCGTGCCGTGGTACATCGACCCTGGCTCTGCGGATTCGCTCTGGCACAGCACGCGCACATGGCGTTCGCTGCCATCGGGGCGCACGATGCGGTGCACCTCGTCGAAGTCGATGCGCCTGGCCAGCGCTTCGTCAAACCGCTCCTGCAACCGGGCCTTGTCGTGCGGGTCCACCAGCGCCCAGTAGCGCCCGAAACTGGGCTCGAAGCGGGCCCGGTCCTGCCCGAAGATGCGGTAGACCTCGGTGGACCAGGACATGCGGTCGCTGGAAGCGTCAAAGCGCCAGTGCCCCAGGCGCGCGATGCGCTGCGCCTCCTGCAGCCGCCGCCGACTCTGCTGCGTGTCGGTCTGCCCCTGCTCCAGGCGCCACTGCAGCCAGCCGATCCAGGCGCCAATGGCGGCCAGACCCAGCGACAGCAGCGCGGTCAGCAGCAGCGCCTGCTGCCGTGCGTTGGTCAGGGGTTTGAGCACGCCCGCCTCCGACAGGCCAACCACCACCACCACCCCGCTGGAGCGGATGCGCGCCCAGCCATACAGACGCGCCACGCCGTCGAGCGCGCCGGTCTGCCGGTACGTGCCCCGCTGCGCCTGCCGATCCGCCAGGAAAGGCCGGTCGCTCTGCAGCTCCTGCTCCATGGCGGTGGCGTTGTCCAGACTGCGCGCCAGAAAGCGCCCGTTCGGGTGCCCCAGCGCCACCAGGTCCTGATCGGTCAACGCCAGCCGCCCCAGCACATCGGCCAGGTACTCGGTCGACACCAGCAGGTGCACCGCGCCCTCGAAGCGCCCGTCGCGCAAAATGGGGCGCCCCACCACGAACAGCCAGCGGTCATGGAGCGGTGCCCACACCGGCTCGCCCATCACCAGGCCGTCGCCACCGTCCCGCAACTGCTGAAAATACGGTCGGTCCGTCATCGATTCCCCGCTCGGCATCCCCAGGCTGTTGAACACCACCACCCCGGCAGCGTCCACCACCGTCACGTGCGACACCAGGCCCGGCGGCAGCGCGACCAGGGCCTGATCGACCGCCTGCGCAAAATCGTCCGGCGGGCTGGGCCACTGCAGACGCAGATCCAGCAGCGCGCGGTCCAGCAACCGGAAAAAAGCCTGCGTCTGTCCGCCCATGGCGTCGGTCAGCTGCTGGACGCGGACCTCGGCCTGATCGATCATCTGCTCGCGCAGCTGAGCCTGCAGCCGCAGGCTCAGCCCCCAGACCATGGCCACGGCCAGGGCGGTGAACAGCACCACCACGAGCGTCATGGAGCGCCACCGCCTGTGCTTCACGGCAGGCACCTGAGCAGGCCGCTGCGCCGCCGGGTCGGTCGCCCGCTCGCGTCCTGGGAGCCTGTCGGCCTTGGTCATGATCATCCTGGTTCAAATAA
>PNMN01000290.1 GCA_013823655.1 Comamonadaceae bacterium
CGAATCCGCCTGCAATCCCTGCGCCGTCAGATGCAGCACCCGGTCCGCCCGCGCCGCCGCCGTTTCGGAATGCGTCACCAGCACCAGTGAGCTGCCGTGTTCGCGGGCTTGAGCGACCAGCACGTCCATCACTTGGCGCGCGGTGCGCGGGTCCAGGTTGCCGGTGGGTTCGTCGGCCAGGATCAGGCGCGGTTGATGCACCAGGGCGCGGGCGATGGCCACCCGCTGCAGTTGCCCGCCAGACAGTTGTGCGGGCAGGCGTTCGCCCAGGCCTTGCAGGCCGACCGCGTCCAGCATCTGCGCCACGCGCGCCGGGTCGGGCCGGTGCAGCAGCAGCAGCGGCAGGGCCACGTTCTGCGCCACGTCCAGGTGCGGCAACACGTGAAAGGCCTGGAACACGAAGCCCAGCTGTTGGCGCCGCCAGTGCGCGCGTTGCACCTCGCCGAGCGTGCCGAGATCGACGCCGCCGTGCGTGATGCGGCCCTCGCACCAGTCGTCCAGCGCGGCCATGCAGTTGAGCAGGCTGGACTTGCCCACGCCCGATTCGCCGACGATGGCGACGAATTCGCCGGGTGCGACGTGCAGGTCCACGGACTGGAACACGGCGGTGTCGCCGTAGCGTTTGGCCAGACCGGTGATGTGCAGTCCTTCGGTCGCGCCGAGACGATCCGCCGCCGGGCCGCCCCAAGGCGGATCAGCCCCCGGACCAGGCGATGACCGGGGCCCATCCCGGTCATGGGGCAGCGACCCGCGCGGCGGTGGAGCGTGGGGGCTCATAGATTCCTTTCCGCCCAGCGCAGCACCTGCGCCAGCGCGTCGGGCGCGTCACAGGGAACCACCACACGCTCGGGCATGGAACGCAGCCAGGTGATCTGGCGCTTGGCCAGCTGGCGGGTGGCGAAGACGCTGCGGTCGCGCAGCCCGGCCTGTTGCGCGGCCGTCAACGGCGCGTCAGCGGCGGCGTCCAGCGCTTCCCAGGCCTGCCGGTAGCCCACGCAGCGCATGGCGGGCAGATCGGGGTGCAGGTCGCCGCGGGCGCGCAGGCGGCGCACTTCGTCGATGAAGCCTGCGGCCAGCATGGCGTCAAAGCGCTCGGCGATGCGCGCGTGCAGCCAGGCGCGGTCGGCGGGCTCCAGGCTGAGCAGGGCACCGGGCGCGATGGGGTTGTGATGCTGGCGCGTCGGCCCGGTCTGCAAGGCCGACAAGGGCTGGCCCGAGACCTGGTGCACTTCCAGCGCGCGCTGGATGCGCTGCGCATCGTTGGGCGCGAGCCGCGCTGCGGTGACCGGGTCCACCTGCGCCAGCTCGGTGTGCAGCGCGGGCCAGCCGAGCGAGCGTGCACGCGCCTCGATGCGTTCGCGCACCTGGGTGTCGGCCGCTGGCATGTCGTTCAGTCCGTGCATCAGGGCCTTGAAGTACAGCAGGGTGCCGCCCACCAGCAGGGGGGTGCGGCCGCGCGCCTGAATCTCGCCGATCAGCCGGGTCGCATCGCGCACGAACTCGGCCGCGCTGTATGCGTTCAGCGGGTCGGTGCGGTCGATCAGGTGGTGCGGCACGCGCGCCTGCTCGGCGGGCGAGGGCTTGGCGGTGCCGATGTCCATGCCGCGGTAGACCAGCGCCGAATCGACGCTGATGACTTCCACCGGCCAGCGCTCGGCGATGGCCATGGAGGCCGCGCTCTTGCCACTGGCCGTGGGACCGGCGATGGCGAGCACTCGGGTCATGTGGCCGATTCGGTGGTCACGCGCACAGGCGCCGCCTTGGGTTCGCCGTGTTTCTGCACCAGCGTCCAGGCGGTGGCCGCGATCAGCACGCTCCAGAACCAGATGCCGCTGGTCAGCGGCAGCACGCTGCCGGGGCTGGCGGCCAGGCTGTGGCCCAGCCAGCCGCCCATGGAGAAGGCCACCACCATCATGAGAAAACCGCTGAGTGCCGAGGCCGCACCGGCGGCCTGCGGGAACGGACCGACGGCGCCGCTCTGGCCGCAGGGCTGGTGCACGCCGTGGGCCAGCATGAACAGGTAGAACGGCGCCATGATCGCCGCCACGCTTTGCACACCCATGAGCGCCATCACGCCCATCGCCGTGCCCGCGCTCAGCGTGGCCGCGCCCGCGATGGCCACCGTGCGGCGCACGCCAAAGTGCGGCAGCAGGCGGCGGCAGATGAAGGTGCCCGCGATGTACGACAGCGACATCGTCAGCATGACCAGCCCATAAGCCGTCTTGGACAGACCGAGCACGCCGATGAAGACGAAGGAGCCTGCGGCGAGGAAGGTGAACAGGCCGGCGTAAGACGTGGTGACCAGCAGGGTGTAGGCCCAGAAGGTGGGGTGGCGCACGATCTGGCCCCAGGTGCGCAGCAGCGTGAGGGGTTCCAGTGCGCGCGGGTTCTTCTGCGCCAGTGTCTCCTCGAACCGCAGCGCCACCACCACCAGGGTGAGGGCGCCGAACACGGCCAGCGCCAGCAGGGTCGCGCGCCATCCGAAGTGTTCGGCCAGCAGACCGCCCACGGGTGCGCTCAGGCAGGCGATCATGCCCAGGCCGGTGAGGCCCTTGGACATGACGCGCGCGCCCTCGCTGGGGGCGTACAGGTCGCGCACCACGGCGCGCGCACACATCACGCCCGCACCCATGGCCGCACCCTGCAGGCTGCGCAGCACGATCAGCTGCTCGATGGAGGTGGCGGC
>PNMN01000291.1 GCA_013823655.1 Comamonadaceae bacterium
TTGAAAAGGCTCCTGCGGGAGCCTTTTCACTGGCGGTTTGCCATCCCACCGCGTCAGCGCAACAGTTGCCCAAGGAATTCCCGATGGAAGCCACACAAGACCTCAACGAACGCCGCCTGGCCGACGCCTGGGCCGATCTGCAAGCCCATTCCAGCAATGGCCATCCGCTGCAGGCCGATGCCTACCGCCTGGCCTTTGCCGACCCGGAGTTTTTGCTGCGGCGCGAAACGCGCGGCATCCGCTTCCAGCTGGAAATGCTCAAACCCGACCTGGCGCAGCGGGACTTGGGCATTGAAAGCACCATCGTGGTCTTTGGCAGTGCGCGCTTGCGCGAACCCGTCGAAGCCCAGGCCCAGCTGGCGCAGGCTGAGGCCGATGGTGACGCAAGGACGATTGCCAAGGCGCGCGCGCTGATGCGCAACGCACACTTCTACGAGCGGGCGCGCGAGTTCGCCCGCATCGTGGCGCGTTACAGCGCGCGCTGCCCCAAGAAAGACCAGTTGTTCATCTGCACCGGCGGCGGCCCCGGCATCATGGAAGCGGCCAACCGGGGCGCGCACGACGAAGGCGCGCTCAACGTGGGCCTGAACATCGCGCTGCCGCACGAGCAGTCGGGCAACCGTTTCATTTCACCCGAGCTGAGCTTCAAGTTCCATTACTTCGCGCTGCGCAAGATGCATTTCATGATGCGCGCGAAGGCCCTGGTGGCCTTCCCGGGCGGCTTCGGCACGCTCGACGAGTTGTTCGAGATCATCACCCTGGTGCAGTGCAAGAAGGCCAAACCGGTGCCCATCGTGCTGTTCGGCACCGAGCACTGGAAGCGCCTGATCCATTTCGACGTGCTGGTCGAGGAAGGCATGATTTCGCCCGAGGACCTGAACCTGTTCGTGTTGGTCGACGATCCGCAGACCGCCTGGGACCACATCGTTTCGTTCTACGACCTTCCACCGGTCTGAACTTCAACCCGCACCGCAGGGACACCCGCCGCAAAGGCTGCGGGCTCACTCCGGGCGCTCACTCCGGGCGCTCAGTCCGTCCTGGCACCAGCCCTTCGGGCTCCCGGGCGCGCGAAGGCAGTCGCAGGTGCAAGGCCGCCTGTGCCAGCAGGTTCGCCGACACCGGTGCGGTCAGGAACACGAACAGCGTGATCAGCAGTTCGGACACACCGAGCTGCCCTTCAGCCCAGCCCAGCAGCAACGAGGCCAGCAGCACGCCGCCCACACCCAGGGTGGACGCCTTGGTCGGCGCGTGCAGGCGCATGTAGAAGTCGGGCAGGCGGACCATGCCGATGGCGCCCACCAGCAGGAAGAAGGCGCCGACCACGATCAGGATCGCGGCGGCCCATTCGATGAGCGGATTCAGTGTGTCCATGGCTTCACTCCACCACATCGCCACGGCTGAGGTAGCGCGCCAGCGCCACCGTGCCGATAAAACCCAGCAGCGCCACGATCAGCGCTGCCTCGAAAAGCAGCGGCGTCTGCCAGTGCAAGCCCAGCATCACCACCAGCGCCACCAGGCTCAGGTAGAGCGTGTCCAGCGCCAGCACGCGATCGACAATCGTCGGACCGCGCAGCAGGCGCCAGCCGCACAGCAGCAGGGTCACCGTCACAGCGCCAATGCCGATGGCCAGAGCGGTTTGCAGAATGCTCATGAGAACACCCTCCGTGCTGCGCACTGCGGGGCGGAGGGTGTTCGAAACGACCGGTCGGCGCTCACCGGAGTACCTTCGCCCTGCGGGCTGCGGTGCGAGCTGGCTTGGGAACGGCCCGGCGCGGCGCTCACCGGAGTACCTTCGCCCTGCGGGCTGCGGTGCGAGCTGGCTTGGGAACGGCCCGGCGCGGCGCTCATGTCGCACCCTCCTGGTGCACTTGAAAGATGGTCAGCAGCGGCGCTTCGTAGCGCGCTTTCATGTCGGCCACCATGCCAGGCGCGTCGTCGCAGTTGAGCGCATGCACCCAGATGCAGCGCGCGTCCTCGTCGACCACCGCCGACACGGTGCCCGGCGTCATGGTGATGATGCTGGCAAACAGCGCGTTCACCCGTTGGTGCTCGCTGGCCAGCGGCACGCGCAGCCAGGCCGGCTGCGGTCGACTCATGGGGCCGAGCACCAGGCGCGCGACGGTGATGTTGGACATGACAATGTCCCAGAACACGACCAGGGTCAGGCGTCCCGCTGCACCCCAGCGGATCGGACTGCCCAGGTACAGCAGTCCGCCCAGCAGGCGCGGCACGATCAGCCCCAGCAGCGCGGCCGAGATCAGGTGCACCGGCTCCAGGCTGTGCGAGAGCGCCAGCCAGGTGGCTGCCAGCAGCAGCGAGAGCACCGGGTGGGCAAACCAGCCACTGCGGTCGCCCAGGGTGTCGGACTTCATGGTTGTTTCTCCTTCGTAGGGGCGGCGCGCTGGCCGTCATAGGGTCGCGTCGTCGAGCGACCGAGCGCGTCGGCGCCAAGCACCGCGCGCACGTAATCATCTGGCACCAGAAGCTGCGCGGCGGTGGCATTGGTGTAGCGCTTCACTGGCGAGGCCAGCACCGCCAGCGCCACGCTCAGCGCCATGAAGGCCCACACCGGCGCCAGCAGACTGCGGCTGGAGCCCGACGCTGTGGCGTCGGTGGGCTGCACGTGCCAGAACACGATCACACCGGCGCGCGCCA
>PNMN01000292.1 GCA_013823655.1 Comamonadaceae bacterium
CGCGAAGCCAGTTCCGCCACGTTCTGGGACTGGGACTGGGGCACTTCGGCTCCGGCCAGTGCCGCCCCCTTGCGGGGGTGGCGGGCGCAGCCCGGCGCTGCGCTGCGCTCACTGGGGTACCTTCGCCCTGCGGGCTGCGGTGCGAGCTGGCTTGGGAACGGCCCGGCGCTGCGCTCATGCCACCAGCGGGGCCTGCTGCATTGCTTCGATCTGCTCCACCAGCATGTCCACCTGGCCCTGCCAGTAATCGCGGCTGCCGAACCAGGGGAAATTGACCGGGAAGGCCGGGTCGTCCCAGCGGCGCGCGATCCAGGCGCTGTAGTGGATCAGGCGCAGGGTGCGCAGCGGCTCGATGAGTTCGAGCTCGCGCCGGTCGAAGGGGCGGAACTGTTCGTAGCCGTCGATCAGCGCGCCGAGTTGCTGGTTCTGCTGGCGCCGCTCGCCGCTGAGCAGCATCCAGAGGTCCTGCACCGCCGGGCCGCTGCGGGCGTCGTCCAGGTCCACAAAATGCGGACCGGCGCCGGGCTGGCCCTCGGGCGTCCAGAGGATGTTGCCCGGGTGGCAGTCGCCGTGCAGGCGGATGCGGCGGATGCCATCTTCGTCGGTCGTTGCCTCAGCCCGCAGCACCGGCTGCGCCTCGATCAGCGCCAGCGCCTCCTGCAGCGCAGCCGACCAGGCGGTCTGCACCTCGGGCGCCACCATGCGGTGTTCCAGCAACCAGTCGCGCGGTTCGTGGCCGAAACCGGCCAGGTCCAGCGCCGGGCGGGCCGCGAAGGGGCGGGCCGCGCCCACCGTGTGGATGCGCGCCAGGAAGCGACCGATCCATTCCAGCACGTCGAACTGCTCCAGCTCCGGGCGGCGCCCGCCGCGGCGCGGGCTCACCGCAAAAGCGAAACCGGCAAAGTGGTGCAGCGTCTGGCCGTCCATGGCCAGCGGCGGCACCACCGGGATGTCGGCGGCCACCAGTTCGGTGGCGAAAGCATGTTCTTCGGCGATCTGGGCATCGCTCCAGCGCCCCGGGCGGTAGAACTTGGCCACCACCTGATCGTGGCCCTCGAAGGGCGATTCCAGGTGGATCTGGTAGACCCGGTTTTCAAAACTGTTGAGCGCGGCCAGGCGCCCGTCGCCCCACAGGCCGATGCTGGCCAGCGCGTCCTGCACCACGTCGGGCGTGAGGCTGGTGTAGGGGTGTGTCGAGCTGTCGGGGGCGGGCGTGTGCATGCGGCTGATTGTCACCGCCTGCGACAATCGAGCCATGTCCAAAGCCGCTTCACGCCCGCGCCACGCACCCACGCTGCAGGCGCAGCTGCCCGAACTGCGCGCAGGCCAGTCGGTCGAGCTGCTGAAAGAGCTGCACATCCTCACCCGCGAGGGCAAGCTCAACCAGGACACGCGGCGCAAGCTCAAGCAGGTCTACCACCTGGTGCAGTTCATCGAACCGCTGCTGGCCGAGGTGCTGAAGGAGCGCGGTGATGTGATCCTGGCCGACCACGGCGCGGGCAAGTCCTACCTGGGCTTCATCCTGTACGACCTGTTTTTCAAGTCGAAACCGGTCGGCTGGGTCTACGGGGTGGAAGCCCGCACCGAGCTGGTGGCGAAATCCGAAGCGCTGGCGCAGCGGCTGGGGTTCGATCGCATGCGCTTCCTGGCCACCACGGTGCAGCAGGCGCTGTCGCACCCGGACTTGCCCCCCCGCATCGACGTGGTGAGCGCGCTGCACGCCTGCGACACCGCCACCGACGACGCCATTGCCTTCGGCCTGGCCAGGCAGGCGCGCCACCTGGTGCTGGTGCCGTGTTGCCAGGCCGAGGTGGCGGGGGTGATGCGCAAGAGCAAGGCGCTGAACCTGGGGCGCACCCCGCTGGCCGAACTCTGGCGCCACCCGCTGCACACGCGCGAGTTCGGCAGCCAGATCACCAACGTGCTGCGCTGCCTGCAACTCGAAGCGCACGGCTACAGCGTGACCGTGACCGAGCTGGTGGGCTGGGAGCACTCGATGAAGAACGAGCTGATCCTGGCCAGCCGACCCGACCGCCCGCACGGGGCGGCTCAGCAGCGTGCCCGCGAGCGTCTGGCGCAGGTGCTTGAAGAGCTGGGCCTGCAGGAACTCACGGCCCGGTTCGCGGTGCCGGCCTGAGCCGTTCCGCAGTCGCTCACTTGGGCGCAGCGGCGGGCTTGGTTTCACCCGGGGTGAGTCCAAGGCGCTTGCCGAGACTGGCTTCCAGCGCCTTGAGCTTGGGTTCGATGGTGGGCCGCGTCTGGGCCACCAGCTTTTCCAGCAGCGCCTTTTGCATGTCGCCGCTGAGCTGCATGTATTTGGCGTAGACCGGGGATTCGAGCATGGTGACGATTTGCTTGAGCTCGTCTTCGGTCAGCCGCTCCTCAAGCAGTTTGCCCACGGTGCTGGGGGCCAGCTGCACGGCCCGGTCGCGCACCAGGGGCACCGCCTCGTCGGCGTATTTTTTGACGTCGGCGCTGATCTCCTTGGCCATCGCTTCGCGCTTCTCGGGCGCCACGCGCGCCTGCATGGCCAGACCGGCCTGGTTCAACAGCTGCGCCGCAGGCTGCTCGGCCAGGTTGCGCGCCATCGCTTCGATGCCGGGCTGCTGCAGCTTGAGCAGCCGGGCGATCAGCTCTTTCTTGGC
>PNMN01000293.1 GCA_013823655.1 Comamonadaceae bacterium
CTCAAGACCGCCGCGTCAGTGGCTGGTGGCGCGTGCTGAGCCTTGTGCTGCTGATCGCCTTGCTGCTGGGCTGGGCCACCAGCGCCAGCATGGTGGAGCAGCTCAAGGCGCAGATCCGGCACGCCCAGGCCAAGCTGACCGAGCAGCCGCAGATCACCCGGGTGGCGGTGCTGCTGGACGACAAGCAACTGCCCGCCATGCTCGCCAGCTACACCGCCAAGGACGGCCAGCTGCAACTGCAGCGGCTCAACGATGTGAAGGAAGGCCGCGCGGACAGCATGCAGGTCTGGGCCATCGGCGGCGACGGCGCACCACGCTCGCTGGGCATCATCCAGAGCAAATACCAGACGCTGCAGCTGCCGGTGGCGCCCGACGCGCTCAAAGGCGTCAGCGCCATCGCCATCAGCGCCGAAAACAAGGGCGGCGTGCCCGCCGGTGCACCGCCCAGCCTGCCCTGGCTGTTCAAGGGCTGGCTGGTGCAAAAGGCGATTTGAGCAACGGGTGTGGTGTTGCGTTCTTGGTGGAACCCATAAAACCGGTGCATTTTTGGCCCTGATCGGGCGCAACCCACAGCGCTCGCGCGCGCTGCGCGTGGCCTCGGCCAGCAGCGCTGCCCTGGCGCCGTCTGGTCCCGCCAGGCGGCGCTATGCTTGCCCGTGTGACCGCCCCCAACCCCCTGCCCCGCCGCATCGCGCACCTGGACATGGACGCTTTTTTTGCGTCGGTGGAGTTGCTGCGCTACCCGCAGCTCAAGGGCTTGCCGGTGGTGATCGGCGGCGGGCGGCGGCGCGAAGACGACGTGCTCGCCCGCCTGCGCGCGGCCTACCCGCAGCGCGACTGGTCGGACGGCGACCTCTCCCGCGTCCCGCTCGACTTCTTTCCGCGCCTCTCGGGCTACGCCGGGCGCGGCGTCATCACCACCGCCACCTACGCAGCGCGCCAGTTCGGGGTGGGTTCGGCCATGGGGTTGATGAAGGCCGCCAAGCTGTGCCCGCAGGCTGTTCTGCTGCCGGTGGACTTTGACGAGGTGCGCCGCATCTCGCGCCTGTTCAAGCGCACCGTGCTGGAGATCGCGCCGCTGATGGAGGACCGCGGCGTGGACGAGGTCTACATCGACTTCACCCAGGTGCCCGGCGGCCAGCGCGAAGGCGGTCGCGTGCTGGCGCGGCTGATCCAGAAGAGCATTTTTCAGGCCACCGGCATCACCTGCTCGATTGGCGTGGCGCCGAACAAACTGATCGCCAAGATGGCGAGCGAATTCAACAAGCCCAACGGCATCAGCATCGTCTGGCCGGAAGACCTGGAGGCGAAGATCTGGCCGCTGCCCTGCCGCAAGATCAACGGTGTGGGCCCCAAGGCCGATGAAAAACTGCAGGGCCACGGCATCCACACCATCGGCGAACTCGCGCAGCGCGATCCGCTATGGCTGATCGAAACCTTTGGCAAGAGCTATGGGGCCTGGCTGCACGCCGTGAGCCGGGGGCGCGACGAGCGCCCGGTGGTGACCGACAGCGAGCCGGTGAGCATGAGCCGCGAAACCACCTTCGAGCGCGACCTGCACGCGGTGCGCGACCGCGCCGAACTCGGCGCCGTGTTCACCCGGCTGTGCGAGCAGGTGGCGGACGACCTGCAGCGCAAGGGCTACGCGGGCAAGACCATCGGCATCAAGCTGCGCTACGACAACTTCCAGAGCGTGACGCGCGACGTCACCATCGACCACTTCACCGCCGACGCCACCACCATCCGCCGCCAGGCCGGCCTGTGCCTCAAGCGCGTCGACCTGAGCCGGCGCATCCGGCTGCTGGGCGTGCGCGTGGGCAAGCTCGTCAGGCCCGGGACAGCGGGCGAAGACGCCACGGGCTACAGTGAAATCCACCTGAAACGAATCCCGAAAGACAAGGCCACCGATGAACACACCAACCTGCTTTTCCCTGAGCTTGACTGAAGACCACGTGGCCCACCTGGTGCTCCAGCGCCCCGAGGTCATGAACACCATGCACCCGACCTTCTGGCGCGAGCTCGACGAGGTGCTGACGCAGATGCACGCGCAAGGCACGGCGCGCGCGCTGGTGATCAGCAGCACCGGCAAACATTTCAGCGCCGGCATGGCGCTGGAGACTTTTGCCGGCGCGATCCAGATGGACGACCAGAGCGCCGAAGGCCGCGCCGCCATCTTCGATCTGCTGACCGGCATGCAGGCGACCTTCACCAAAATCGAGCACCTGCGCTGCCCGGTGATTTTCGCCATCCAGGGCGGCTGCATCGGCGGCGCGGTGGACATGGTCACGGCCGGCTGCATCCGCTACGCCACGGCCGACGCCTTCTTCTGCATCCAGGAAATCAACATCGGCATGGTGGCCGACGTCGGCACGCTGCAGCGCCTGCCGAAGCTGATTCCCCTGGCGGTGGTGAATGAGATGGCCTACACCGGGCGCCGCCTGCCCGCGCAGCGCGCGCTGGCCCATGGGCTGGTGAACGAGGTGTTCGACACGCCCGAGGCCATGCTGGCGGCGGCGCTGCAGTGCGCGAAAGAAATCGCCAGCAAACCGCCCATCGCCATCTGGGGCACCAAGCAGGCCTTGACCTACGCGCGCGACCACTCGGTGGAAGACAGCCTGCGCCAGATGGGCTGGCTGCAGGG
>PNMN01000294.1 GCA_013823655.1 Comamonadaceae bacterium
AACGTGCGCGGACCCAGGGGCGTGTCGAGCAGCGCGGTGAGCGCCACCGGGCCTGATGCAACCCGAAGCTGGCCCAGGCCGATGGCGTCCAGTGCCCGTTGCAGCTGCTGCGTTTCGGCTTGCTGGAGCGACAGGCTGCGCAGCGCGAGCCCGCTGTCAGGCAGGGTGTCGGCCGGATGCGCACCACCCCACTGAATGAGCGTGGGCAAGGCGCCACCGAACAGGCGCTGACCGTCGTCGCGCACCGTGATGCGCCACTGCAGCAGGCCGCTGGGTGTGGGGCGCGAGGCGGTGAGTGCCGGGCCGCGATCGATGCCCCGCGCGCTGAGCTTCTGGCTGGCCGCGTCGATGTCGGGCACGCTGGCCACCCAGTGCACCAGCTGCGGCCCATGCTGCGCCAGCCGGGCTTGCAGGGCCGGGTCGTCCAGATCGAACCAGCGCTTGAGCCCGGCCGGGCGCGTGGGCCTGGCCTGCGGGTTGATCGCGATGATCTCCAGGTAGGCGCGCGGGGCCTGTTCGCTGTTCAAGCGCAGCAGCTGGTTGTGGGTGCCGAACAGCGCGTGTTCACCACCCGGCCCGGGCACCACGCCCAGCGTGGCCTCGCACCAGGCCCCCCCTTCGTCCAGCGTGCGCGCTGCGATGACCAGGTGGTCGAGTTGTGCGCCGGTCGGCAGGCTCACAGGCTGACCTGCCCGTCGATGCAGGTCACCGACTGGCCGCCCACCCAGACCGTTCCGCTGGCGTCGCGCTCGATGAAGACGCGGCCCTCGCGCGCCAGTGCCGTGCCCTGCGCGGCCACGTAACGCTCGGGCGCCAGGCCGGCGCCGATCAGCCACTGCGCGAGCGCGGCGTTCAGGCTGCCGGTGACCGGGTCTTCGGCCATGCCGTTGTTGCCGGGGAAAAAGGCGCGCACCTCGAACTGCGTGTCGCCCGCATCCTGCGGGCCGACCACGCCCACCTTGCCACGCGGCCCAACCACACCGAAGTCCAGCCCGGCGAGCACGGTCGCGTCGGGCCGGAGCGCCAGCACCTGCTCGGCGCTGCGCAGCATCACGCCGCGCCAGTTCGGCCCGTTGTCGCACCAGGCGTGCGCGATGATGTCTTCACGCGCCACGCCCAGGCCGCGCGCGATCAACGCCACGTCGGCTTCGTTCAGAGGCCCGCTCTTGATCAGCGGCGGTGCCGCGAACGCGAGCCGTTCCCCATCTCGCCGCAGCTTCACCAGACCGACACCACATTCCTGCACCACATGTTGTGGATCACGCGGCACGCCACCCGCTTCCAGCCAGGCGTGGCAGCTGCCGAGAGTTGGATGCCCGGCGAAAGGCAACTCACGACTGGGCGGGGAAAAGATGCGCACGCGGTAGTCGGCGCCGTTGGCTGCGCCCTCGGGCGTGGGCGGCAGCAAGAAGGTGCACTCCGACAGGTTGGTCCAGTTCGTGAAGTGCTGCATCTCGGCGGCTGAGAGGCCGCTGCCGTCGAGCACCACCGCCAGCGGGTTGCCGCGGTAGGGTGTGGCGGTGAACACGTCGACCTGTTTGAAGGGGCGTTGCTGCATGGCGGGCTTCCGGTGTCAGGAGAGGGGCAGGTCCAGCACGCCGCGGCTGGCCGGGTTTGCCAGCCACCGCGCGTACCAGCGCTCCAGGTGCGGCCAGTCGGGGCGCGGCTGTGGCAGGCCCCACCAGCGGTGCACCTCGCAGGCGATGGGGATGTCGGCCATGGTCAGCGCGTCACCGGCCATGAAGGCCTGCTTCGACAGATGCTCGTTCAGCCGCGCGAACAGTGGCTCGGTCGCGGCCACCGACGCGGCGATCACCTGCGGGTTGCGCTGTTCGGCGGGCGTGCGGATCCACTGTTTGAAGGCCGGGCCGCTGGCCGGGTTCAGTTCGGTCTGCTGCCAGTCCATCCAGCGTTCGGCGTTGAAGCGTCGCTGCAGGTCTTGCGGGTAGAGCGGCGAGCCTGCGCGAGCGCAGAGGTAACGCACGATCACGTTGGATTCCCAGAGGGTGAAGTCGCCGTCTTCCAGCAGCGGGATCAGGCCGTTCGGATTCTTCGCGCGAAAGTCTGGCGTGTTCACCACGCCGTAGGACATGCCCGCATCCCTGCGTTCGAATGCCAGGCCGAGCACCTGCGCACACAACACGACCTTGCGGACATTGATGGAACTCAGGCGCCCCCAGATGCGCAGCATGGTTTCAACCTTTCACCGCTTCGCGGATCGTCTTCGCCAGTGCGGCCACGCCGATGTGGATCTGCTCCACGCTCGCCGTCACGAACGACAGGCGCAGCGTGCGCGGGTCGGCGTGGTCAGCGTAGAACGCAGCGCCGGGCACGAAGGCCACGCCTTTGTCCACCGCCTTGGGCAGCAGCTCCACCGCGTTCATGCCTGCGGGCAGGCGCACCCAGAGGAACATGCCGCCGTCGGGTGAATTCCACACCACGTCCAGCCCGGCCATTTCTTGGGCGAGCGCCTCCAGCATCGCGTGGCACTGTGCTTTGTAGAGCGCGCGGATGGTGGGCACGTGGCGGTCGATGAAGCCGTCCTTCAGCACCTCGGCCACCATGCGCTGGTTGAAGCTGGGGCTGTGCAGGTCGGCCGCCTGTTTCGCCTGCAGCAGCTTCGGCATGATGGCCTT
>PNMN01000295.1 GCA_013823655.1 Comamonadaceae bacterium
AGGACGCCCCCCGCGCCGCGCCCAAGGGCGCGTCACCCCCCACTGGGGGGCGATGCCTGCGGCCCGGCAAAGGTTCCACCGCATCCTCGGCCGAGGCGCTCGCTCCGAGGGCTTGGTTGACAATCCCCCGATGTCTTTTTTTCGTGACTTGAATCTGTCGGCTGCCACGGCCGGTTTCGTGGCGGTGCTGGTCGGGTTCACCAGTTCGGTGGCCATCGTGTTCCAGGCCGCGTTGGCCTTTGGGGCCACGCCCGAGCTGATCACGTCCTGGATGTGGGCGCTCGGTCTGGGCATGGGCCTGTGCTCCGCCATTCCCTCGTTGATCCTCAAAAAACCGGTCATGGTGGCCTGGAGCACGCCCGGCGCGGCGGTGCTCGCCACGGCAGGGCTGGCGGGGGCTTCACCATGCCGCAGGCGGTGGGCGCCTTCATGGCCTGTGCGGTGCTCATCATCCTGTCGGGCGCCACCGGCTGGTTTGAACGGGTCATGAACCGCATTCCCATGGCCATCGCGTCGGCGCTGCTGGCCGGTGTGCTGGCGCGCTTCGGGCTGCAGGCCTTTGCGGCGGCGCAGACCGCGCTGCCGCTGGTGCTCACCATGCTGCTGGCCTACCTGCTGGGCCGCCGCTTCCTGCCGCGCTACGCGGTGCCGCTCACGCTCGCCGCAGCGGTGGCGTTGGTGGTGGCCAACGGCCAGTTCAACACGGGCGTGCTCACGCTGCAGTGGGCGGTGCCGGTGTTCACCGCGCCCGAATTCACCTTCAGCGCCTTCGTCAGCCTGGCGCTGCCGCTGTTCATCGTCACCATGGCGTCGCAGAACCTGCCCGGCGTGGCGGCCATCCGCGCGGCGGGTTATGCGATGCCGATCTCCAGGATCATCACCCTGACCGGCGTGGCCACCCTGGTGCTGGCGCCCTTCGGCGCCTTCGCGCTCAACCTCAGCGCCATCACCGCCGCCATCTGCATGGGCGAGGAAGCGCATCCGGACAAGCACAAGCGCTACACCGCAGCCGTGGCCTGCGGCCTGATCTACATCGCCATCGGCCTGGTGGGCGCGGCGGTCACCGGCCTGCTGCTGGCCTTCCCCAAAGAACTGGTGCTGGCCATTGCCGGGCTGGCGCTGCTGGGCAGCATCGGCGGCGGCCTGCACGCCGCGCTCAGAGACGACACGCACCGCGAAGCCGCGCTGATCACTTTCCTGGTCACGCTCAGTGGCGTGGTGATCGGCGGCATCGGCTCGGCCTTCTGGGGCGTGGTGGCCGGCGCGCTGGCGCTAACTGTGCAAGGATACGGATCCCGAAAGAACACCCCATGAACATCCTCTTCGTTGCCGATCCGCTTGAGTCCTTCAAGACCTGCAAGGACACCACTTTTTCCATGATGCGCGAGCTGCAAAAACGCGGCCACGGCATCGCCGCCACCGAGCCGCGTCACATGGGCTGGCGCAGCGGCGGCACCGTCAACGCCACGGTGCGCCGCATCCGCCTCACCGGCGGTGCGCAAGACTGGTTCAGCGTGACCGGCGAAGCGGTCGAGGCGCTGAAGGATTTTGACGCCGTGCTGATGCGCAAGGACCCGCCGTTTGACAACGAGTTCTTCTACTGCACCCACCTGCTGGAGCAGGCCGAGCGCGAAGGCGCGCGCGTGTTCAACCGCCCGCGTGCGCTGCGCGAGCACCCCGAAAAACTGGCGCTGATGGAGTTCGCCCAGTTCGCGCCGCCGACGCTGGTGACGCGCTCGGCCGAGCACATCCGCGCCTTCCACGCCGAGCACCGCGACGTGATCCTCAAGCCGCTGGACGGCATGGGCGGCACCGGCATCTTCCGCGTGGGTGCCGACGGCATGAACCTGGGCTCCATCATCGAAACGCTGAACCAGGACGGCGCCACCAGCGTGATGGTGCAGCGCTACCTGCCCGAGATCGCGCTGGGCGACAAGCGCCTGCTGCTGATCGGCGGGCAGGTGGCGCCCTTCGTGCTGGCACGCATTCCGCAGGGCGGCGAAGTGCGCGGCAACCTGGCGGCGGGCGGCAAGGGTGTGGCACAGCCGCTGAGCGATGAAAACCGCGCCGTGGCCGAGGCCATGGCGCCGGTGCTGGCCGCGCGCGGCCTGCTGCTGGTGGGGCTGGACATGATCGGCAACCGCGTCACCGAGATCAACGTCACCAGCCCGACCTGCTTCCAGGAAATCCACGACCAGAGCGGTTTCGATGTGCCGGCGATGTTTGTCGACGCGCTGGAAAATGCATTGACCCCAGATTGAAAGTGCCCCCGTGAGCGACGACCAGACCCCTGCCGCGCCCCCAGCCACTCCGCCGACCCAGCCGCGCAACCCGCTGCACGGCCTGACGCTGGAGGCCATCCTCACCGCGCTGGTGGAGCACTACGGCTGGGACGGCCTGGGCGAGCGCATCCCGGTGCGCAGTTTCAACATCGACCCCAGCATCGGCTCCAGCCTGCGTTTCTTGCGCAAAACGCCGTGGGCGCGCGAGAAGGTGGAGTCCCTGTACCTCTTCATGCTGCGCCAAGAGCGGCGTGCAGACCGGGCAATGAAATAATTCCATTTCCAAATCATTTGTGTCTAGGAGCCTGTCGGACTTTCCATATCGGGCATG
>PNMN01000296.1 GCA_013823655.1 Comamonadaceae bacterium
GCTGGCGCAGACCAGGAACTTGTCTGCCACCGGATCGAGGAAGGCGCCAAAGGCCGAGGTCTGGTTGAGCTTGCGGGCCAGGTAGCCGTCGGCCCAGTCGGTGGCGGCGAACACCACGAACAGCACGGTGGCGACCAGGTTCTGCTCTTTCGCGCTCAGGCCTTCCAGGTAGAACACCCCGATGATCAGCGGAATGGAGACGATACGCGCCCAGGTCAGCAGGGTGGGAAGGTTGAAAAACATGGCGTGATTATGGTGGAGCGGCGCACTAGTGCAGGGCGCGGTAGATGGCGTCGGCGAGTTCGGACGAGATGCCTTCCACGGTGGCCAGATCCTCCACACTGGCCGAAGCCACCCCACGCACACCGCCAAAACGCTGCAACAGCCGGGCCCGCTTCTTGGGGCCGACGCCGGGAATGTCTTCCAGCTTGCTGCCACCGGTGCGCACCTTGGCGCGCGCCGCGCGCATGCCGGTGATGGCAAATCGGTGCGCCTCGTCGCGGATCTGCGCCACCAGCATCAGCGCCGCCGAGTCGTGACCCAGGTAGACCTTCTCGCGGCCATCGGCAAACACCAGTTCCTCCAGGCCCACCTTGCGGCCCTCGCCTTTTTCCACGCCGACGATGAGCGACAGGTCCAGCCCGAGTTGCTGGAACACCTCGCGCGCCATGCTCACCTGCCCTTGGCCGCCGTCCACCAGCACCAGGTCGGGCAAACGCGGACCGGTGGGCAGGCCCGCGGTGGCGTCGGTGGCGCCTTCGGCAGCGGGCTCTGCGGTTTCCGCCGTTTCGGTAGGCGCAGCGGCCTCCTGCGACTCCGCGCGCAAGGCCTCGGCGATCTTGCCGTAGCGGCGCAGCAGCACCTGGCGCATGGCGGCGTAGTCGTCGCCGCCGGTGATGCCGTCGATGTGGTAGCGGCGGTACTGCGCGTTCTGCATCTTGTGGCCCTCGAACACCACACAAGAGGCCTGGGTCGATTCGCCCGCCGTGTGCGAGATGTCGAAACACTCGATGCGCAGCCCGTCCAGCTCGTCGTCGGGCAGGCCCAGCGCCTCGGCCAGCGCGCGCGTGCGCGCCTGCTGCGAGCCCTCTTCGGCCAGCAGGCGGGCGAGCGCGATGTCGGCGTTTTTCTGTGCCATCTCCAGCCAGATGCGGCGGTGCTCGCGCGGCTGGTGCACGGCGTTCACCTTGGCGCCGGTCTGCTCGGTCAAGGCATCGAGCAGCGGCTTGCCCACCGGGTGGCTGGTCACCAGGGTGTGCGGCATGGCGGTGCCCAGGTAGTGCTGGGCGATGAAGGCTTCGAGCACCTGCAGCGCCACCCGCTCGGCCGGATCGCCGAGCGCCGGGCCATCTTCGGCCAACAGGTTCTGGATCTGCGTCGCGTCCTCCACGTGCGCCGGAAAATACGCCCGGTCACCCAGGTGGCGCCCGCCACGGATCATCGCCAGGTTGACGCAGGCGCGCCCGCCCTGCACCTTGACCGCCAGCACGTCCACGTCTTTGTCGGACACGTTGTCCATCGCCTGCTGGTGCAGCACTTTGGAGAGTGCGCTGATCTGGTTGCGCAGTTCAGCCGCCTGCTCGAACTCCAGGCGCCCGGCGTGCGCCAGCATGCGGGCCTCCAGCTCATCGAGCACGGCCTGGGTCTCGCCGCGCAGGAAGCGCTCGGCCGCGGCCACATCGCGGCCATAGGCCTGGTTGTCGATCAGGTCCACACACGGGCCGCTGCAGCGCTTGATCTGGTACAGCAGGCAGGGCCGGGTGCGGTTGGCGAACACCGTGTCTTCGCAGGTGCGCAGGCGAAACACCTTCTGCAGCAGCGTGATGGACTCTTTCACCGCCCAGGCGCTGGGGTACGGACCGTAGTAGCTGTGGCGCTTGTCCACCACGCCCCGGTAGTACGCCATGCGCGGGAAGGCCAGCATCGGAACCGGCTTCGCAGCGGCGGGGCGTGAGGTCTCGCGGGTGCCGGTGATCTTCAGGTACGGGTAGCTCTTGTCGTCGCGGAACAGGATGTTGAACTTGGGGTTCAGCGTCTTGATCAGGTTGTTTTCCAGCAGCAGCGCCTCGGCCTCGGAGCGCACCACCGTGGTCTCCATGCGCACGATCTTGCCCACCATGTGGCCGATGCGGGTGCCGTCGTGGCTTTTCTGGAAATAGCTGCTGACGCGCTTTTTCAGGTTGCGCGCCTTGCCCACATAGAGCAGCTGGCCCTGGGCGTCGAAATAGCGGTAGACGCCGGGCAGCGCGGGCAATGCAGCCACTTCGGCCAACAGGGCGTCGCTGTGGGGAGATCGGTCGGCCTCTGGTGCCGCGTCGGGGGGCGCTGGCATTGGTGGTTCGGTCATAGGCTCAGAGGCTGAGAGTTTTTTGGGCGTGCCCAAGCAACGCCCCAAAACGCGCCCGATCAAGGCGCAAAGCACAGCCATAGCTCGGGCTATGGCGCGCATTTGCAACGCCGAGCCGGTGCGTTTTGGGGTGGTGAGCGGGCATGAGCAAAAGACTCTCAGCCTCTCAGCGCTGGCGCGGCTGCAGGCGCTCGCGCAGCCACTGGGCAAAGGCCTCTTCGGGCATGTCGCCAGAGGCCAGGGAAAGCATGGTCAA
>PNMN01000297.1 GCA_013823655.1 Comamonadaceae bacterium
GCCGAGTTCTTCTGCGCCAACATGACGGTGGAGATGGACGACACCGACAAGCTCAAGGTGCTGGTCGAAGACGCGCAGAAGATGGGCATCGTTTTTGAAGCGCCCGACGTGAACCGGGGTGTGCACCGCTTCGAGCCGATCACCGACAAGTCCATCCGCTACGGGCTGGGCGCGATCAAGGGCACCGGCCAGCAGGCCATCGACGCCATCGTGGCGGCCCGCGAAGGCCGTGGCGAAGGACCGAACGGCGGCGAGAGCGGGCCGTTCAAGAGCCTGTTCGATTTCTGCCGCCGGGTGGACCGCCAGCGCCTGAACAAGCGCACGGTGGAAGCGCTGATCAAGGCCGGTGCCTTCGACTCGCTGCACCTGAACCGCGCCGAGGTGCTGGCCTCGGTGGAAGTGGCGTTCGACTTCGCCGCCGCCAGCGTGGCCAACGCCAACCAGGGCGGCCTGTTCGACATGATGGGCGGCGACGACGAGCACGGATCGAGCACCCAGGAGCCCGAGCTGGTGCCCACCACGCCCTGGGGCGTGAAGGAGCGGCTGTCGCTCGAAAAAACCGCCATTGGTTTCTACTTCTCGGGCCATTTGTTCGACGAGGTGCAGCGCGAGGTGCGGCGCTTTGCGCGCACCGAACTGGCCAACGTGAAGGAGAGCCGCGACCCGGTGATCCTGGCCGGCATCGTGACCGACTTGCGCATCGTCAACGGCCAGCGCGGCAAGCTCGCGCTGTTCAAGATCGACGACAAGACCGCGGTGCTGGAGGTCAGCGCCGACGAGAACCTGATCAACCAGCACCGCAACACGCTGAAAGACGACGAACTCATCGTCGTGCAGGCAGTGGTCCAGCCCGACCGCTTTTCGGGCGGCCTGCGCTTGAAGGTCCAGCAGATCTGGGACCTGGCCGCCGCACGCTGCCGCTTCGGCAAGTTCCTGCGGGTGGCGGTGAACGGCAGCGCGCCCGCAGTGGCGGCGCTGGTGCGCGAGTTCCCGCCCCGGCGCGAACTGACCGACCAGGGCGAACTGGTGCGCGGCCTGCCGGTGCGGCTGGCGCTGCAACGCGACGGTGCGCAGTGCGAACTGCAGCTGGACGAGCGCGCGCTGTTCTTCCCGACCGACGCGGCCCTGGCGAGCTGGGCGGCGCAAGCGCACGAGCGGCGCGCCGAAATCGTGTTCGATGGAGCCGAGACGCTCAGTCCAGCGGGCGCAAACCGATGATCATCGAAGCGGGCACGCGCCCGTCGGTGTCGCGCGGCAAGGTGGCCGTGCGGTCGATGGCCTTGAGCACCGCCTCGTCCCAGTCGGCGTTGCCGCTGCTCTTGACGATGCGCCGCCCGGTGATGGTGCCGTCGGGCAGGGTGCGCACCTCCACCTCGGCGCGCGGGTTGCCCACGATGGTTTCGGTGAACACCACATTGGGCCGGATGCGCGCCGCCACGCGCCCGCCGTAGCCTGGCGAGGGTCCGCTGGACTGCTGCGCCGTGCCGCTGGCGGCCGGGCCGCCGCTGGCACCGGCCTGGCCCATCATGCGAGCGATCTGGTCTGCGCGCAGCTGGGCCCGTTTTTTTTCATCGGCCTCCTTGCGCTCCCGCTCCCGCTTTTCATCGGCGGCTTTTTTCTCGGCAGCGGCCTTCTTCAACGCCGCTTCCTTGCGCGCCGCTTCCTTTTCCCGCTCGCGCCGTTCTTCAGCCTCGGCTTTTTGCTTTTGAGCCCGTTCGGTCGCGATCTGCGCTTCGCTGGGGCCAGGTGGTGGCGGTGCCGGGCGCGGTTCGGCCTTCACCACCGGCTTGGGTTCCGGTGCAGGCAACGCCGGGGGTTCGACAGCGCGGGGCGCCGCCTGCACCGGCAGCTGCGACCACAGTTCGGCCTCGAACACCACGGGTTCGGCGTCCTGCTTCCAGCCCACGCCCCAGGTCAGGGCCACCACCAGCAGACCGTGCACCATCAGTGCCAGGCCCACCGGGGCGAGCCAGTGCCCCTGGCGCGGCGGCGCCAGGCTCAGGCGTTCCTCGCGGGCGTGTCGGGAGAGCGCGAAGGTGCTGCTCATGGGGCGAGGGTCAGCGCGTGGTCTGCACCGACAGGCCCACCCGCGTGACGCCCGCGCGCTGCAAGGTGTCCATGACCTTGACCACGGTTTCGTACTTCACGTCCTTGTCGGCGCTGATCACCACCGGCACCGCAGCCGTGTCGCCCGTGCCTTGCAGTTGCTTCACGCGCGCCGCCAGTTGGCCCATGGGCACGTCCGGCCCTTCGGTCTTGCTGTTGCCCTCCAGCACCTGCAGGCGCTCGCCCTGGTTCACGATCACCTGCACGAAACGCTCGGGCTGGCGAGCGGCCTGGCCCACGCTGGGCAGTTCGATCTGGCTCGGCGTGATCAGCGGCGCGGTCACCATGAAGATGATCAGCAGCACCAGCATCACGTCGATGAAGGGCACCATGTTGATTTC
>PNMN01000298.1 GCA_013823655.1 Comamonadaceae bacterium
GAAAAGCTGGCCGACCGCATCCAGCGCATCGTGGAAGAAACCGGCCAGACCGGCTTTCACTTCGTCGACGAAGCCGCGCCACCCAAGGCGCTGAAAGCGCTGGCACAAGAGCTGATCCGGCGCGACCTGCAGATCAGCTGGTGGGGCAACATCCGGTTTGAAAAAACCTTCACGCCCGAGCTCGCCGAGCTGCTGGCGCAAAGCGGCTGCATCGCCATGAGCGGCGGGCTCGAAGTGGCGAGCGACCGGCTGCTCAATCTGATGAAAAAAGGCGTGAGCGTCGAGCAGGTGGCGCGCGTGACCAAGGGCTTGAGCGACGCCGGCGTCCTGGTGCACGCCTACCTGATGTACGGCTTTCCCACCCAGACGCTGCAGGACACGGTGGACGCGCTCGAATACGTGCGCCAGCTGTTCGAAGCCGGTTGCATCCAGAGCGGCTTCTTCCACCGCTTCAGCTGCACCGTGCATTCACCCGTGGGCATGGACCCGGCGGCCTATGGCGTCGAGCTGATTCCGCTGCCGCCGGTGAGTTTCGCCAAGAACGACATCGGCTTCATCGACCCCACCCCCATGCCACCCGGATGCGACCACGACGCGCTCGGCCAGGGCCTGCGCAAGGCGATCTACAACTACATGCACGGCCTGTGCGTGGAAGACGACGTGCGCCGCTGGTTCGAGCACCTGCCGCAGCAGGTGCCGCGTGCCACCGTCAAGCGCGGCAAGATCGCGAAGGCGCTGGTGCAGCGGGGCTGAAACCCGCCGTCTGCAGAAGCACCCTGTCTTTTTCGATGATGCGGCGAAAGCTCTCGCTGGTCATGGCCCAGTCCACCAAATCCACCTTCCACGGCAGATCAGACTCGCTGAAGTCGTCGGACAAGGCAGCGCTCAACGCCAGCCCCAGTGGCTCATCACCGAGGATGGCCAGGTCCAGATCGGAGTACGGTTTGGCCGTGCGTCGCGCACGGGAACCAAAGGCCCAGACTTCGCGATTCGGCACATGGCGCCGAAGGATCGCCTGCACGATGGCCCATTGCTCGGGCCGGATGTCAATGGCCGGTACCGTTGTTGCGGGCGTGGTCGCTTGACTCACGTCACCCTCGCCTGCAGTTGCGCGCACAGATGGCGGGCCTCTTCAAGAAACGCAGGAATTTCGGCCACCACTTCCAATGCCACGCGCTCGTCGTAGGTGTGGCTGGTTTTGCTGCGCATGTCGCGAAACTGGCGCCAGCGCGGCCAGTCGCTCAGCAGCAAGGCTTGCTCATTGCTGGTGCGGATCAGATCGGCAAACGGCATGCTGTCAAATTGCGCCGCGCTCGCAGAACTCATCTCCAGGTAGCGCTTGAGCATCTTGTGGCTCAGTTCGTAGGTGAACTCGAAGCGCTGGATCAGCCCGTCCCGAATCTGCGTGTCGCTGATGTCTTTCTGGTATCGGGCAAAGCCCTCGCCCAACCGGTCGATGGCATTCACCAGAGGGCGCAGATCAAGGGCAATTTCAGACATGGTTTCAGCCACTGGAGGAATCGCCACAATTTATCAGATCACTTCCGCTGCGATCTGCCGCAGTGCCTGCTCGAACACCTCGACCGGCTGGCCACCCGAAATCAGGTGGCGTTGGTTGACGATCACCGCCGGCACCGAGTGGATGCCGGCGCGCGTGAAGAACTGTTCGCGCTCGCGCACTTCATCCGCAAACTCATCGCCCGCCAGCACCTGCTGCGCGCGGCCTTCATCCAGACCGGCCTGCCGCACGCAGGCCAGCAGCACCGCATGGTCGGCAGGGCTTTCGGCGCGACCGTGGCAGGCCTCCAGCAGCGACTTTTTGAGCGCGTGCTGCTGGCCGGGCACGCCCTCGGCCTCGGCCCAGGTCAGCAGGCGGTGGGCATTGAAGGTGTTCCAGATGCGGCCACGGCCTTCCGGGTTGAAGGCAAAACCCACCGCCGCACCGCGCTGGCGGATGGTCTCGCGGATCTGCGCCTGCTGCTCCGGCGTGCTGCCGTACTTGCGCGTCAGGTGCTCGCCCACGTCTTCACCTTCGGGCGCTATCTGCGGGTTCAGTTCAAAGGGCTGGAAGTGCAGCTCGGCCGTGATGCCAGGCGACACCCGTTGCAAGGCCTGCTCCAGCGCACCCAGGCCGACGGCGCACCAGGGGCAGGACACGTCGGAGACGAAATCGATCTTGAGGTTCGTGCTCATGGGGACGATGGTAGCTGTTCGCCGCACGGGGCCTGGGCGCCTTGAAGCAGGCACCGCGTCGGGCTCACGCTCCGCCCAGGGGCTTGAGCAGCTCGGCCAGATCGCTCTCGCCAAACAGCGGCTCGCGCCGGGCCGCCGATCCGCTGTAGACGCCCTCGGCCAGGGCGGCTTTGCGCTCCTGCAGCGCCAGTATGCGTTCTTCAATCGTGCCCTGCGCCACCAGCTTGAGCACCCACACGCTTTGC
>PNMN01000299.1 GCA_013823655.1 Comamonadaceae bacterium
GTAAGCGCACGGTCATCCCACCCTTGAGGGCGGCGGCGTAAGCGGCAACGATGGTGTCCACCAAACCAGATAGGTGGACACCATGACCGAAGCCCAGAACAAGACCCGTCGGCGCCACAGCGCCGAGCTCAAGCAGCAGATCCTGGCCGAGTGCGCCCAGCCCGGTGCATCGGTGGCCAGCGTGGCGCTCTCGCACGGCATCAACGCCAACGTCGTGCACAAATGGCGCCGACTGGCCCATGCCCCCAGCACAGATATGCAAGTTCCCACCTTCGTGCCGGTGACGCTGCCTGCGCCCAGCTGTGCGCCGGCCCCAGACATCCGCATCGAGTTGCGCCGTGGCGCTACCAGCATCTCGCTGACCTGGCCGGTCTGCGCGGCCGAGCACTGCGCGGCCTGGATGCGGGACCTGCTCAAGTGATCCGCATCGACGCCCTGTGGCTGGCTACCGAGCCGCTGGACATGCGTGCCGGCACAGACACCGCGCTGGCCCGTGTGGTGGCCGTCTTCGGTGCTGCGCGTCCGCATCACGCCTACCTGTTTGCCAACCGGAGAGCCAGCCGCATGAAGGTGTTGGTGCACGACGGCATTGGGGTGTGGCTGGCGGCGCGGCGCCTGAACAGCGGCAAGTTCGTCTGGCCGCGTGACGGTGCGTTGACCACCACGCTCAGCCGCTCGCAGTTCGACGCTCTGGTGCTCGGGTTGCCTTGGCAGCGCCTGGGCGATGGTGGCCTCATCACCGTGCTCTGAATCTGATCGCTGACATGCGGCCTGCCAATCGGTGCATGTGCCAATGGCGTGGCGTTACCGGCGCTGGCACAGTCATGCCCATGGTCGTAGAGCCGCAATCCCTGGATAGTCTGAGTCCCGAGCAATTGCGCTCGGCGCTGCTGTCCATGCTGCAAGCCGCTGCTGCCAAGGACCAGGAGCTTGCCTTCAAGCAGACCCTCATCGACAAGCTCACGCACGAGAACGCGCTCTTGAAGCGCATGAAGTTCGCCGCCCAATCAGAGCGCTTCAGCCCTGAGCAGAAGAGCCTGCTCGACGACGAGATCGAAGCGGACCTGGCGGCCGTGGCCAGCGAGATCGACGCGCTGGCGCAGACGCAAGCACCGGCCACCCCCGAGAAGAGACAGGCCAAGCGGATGCCCTTGCCGGCGCACCTGCCACGCCGCGAGATCCGCCACGAACCCACGTCCACCACGTGCGCGTGTGGCTGCCAGATGAAACGCGTGGGCGAGGACGTGGCCGAGAAGCTGGACTATGTGCCCGGCGTCTTCAGTGTCGAGCGCCACATCCGCGGCAAGTGGGCCTGCGCCCGGTGCGAGACCATTCAACAAGCGCCGGTCGAGGCGCACGTCATCGACAAAGGTATCCCCACCACCGGCCTGCTGGCCCAGGTGCTGGTGGGCAAGTACGCCGATCACCTGCCGCTGTACCGGCAGGAGGCGATCTTCGGCCGCGCTGGCCTGGCCATCCCTCGCTCGACCCTGGCGCAGTGGGTGGGCACCTGCGGGGTGCGGCTGCAGCCGCTGGTCGATGCCCTGAAGACCGAGATCCTCAGCCACCGGGTGCTACACGCCGATGAGACGCCGGTGGCCATGCTCAAGCCCGGCGATGGCAAGACGCACCGCGCCTACCTCTGGGCCTATGCGCCGGGGGCCTTCGAGAGCATCAAGGCTGTGGTCTACGACTTCTGCGAATCCCGCTCGGGCGAACACGCCCGGCGCTTCCTGGGCCACGGCACCGACAAGGCCTGGAAGGGCTGCCTGACCTGCGACGACTTCAGCGGCTACAAGGCCTTGATCGCCAGCGGCGTGACCGAGGTGGGCTGTCTGGCCCATGCCCGGCGCAAGTTCTTCGACCTGCACGCGGCCAACCAGAGCCAGATCGCCGAGTTCGCCCTGCAGCAGTTCGCCCGGGTCTATGAGATCGAGCGGGACGTCAAAGAGCTGGACACCGAGCAACGGCAAGCCGTTCGGCAGCAGCAGACCCGGCCGATCCTGGACGCTCTTAAAGAGTGGATGACGCTGCAACGGCGCCAGGTGCCCGACGGATCAGCAACCGCCAAGGCGCTGGACTACAGCCTGCGGCGCTGGGATGCGCTGACCCGATTCGTGGATGACGGACAACTGCCGGTCGACAACAACTGGATCGAGAACCAGATCCGGCCCATTGCCATCGGTCGTAACAACTGGCTGTTTGCCGGCAGCCTGCGTGCGGGCCAGCGAGCGGCCGCCGTCATGAGCCTGATCCAGTCGGCCCGTATGAACGGGCACGACCCGTATGCCTACCTCAAGGACGTGCTCACGCGACTGCCCACGCACAAGGCCAGCCGCATCGTCGAGCTCCTGCCACACCGCTGGAAACCCGCCGACGCCTGATCACCGGCCTCGGTAGGCCTGGGTTTGCCGGACGCTTAC
>PNMN01000300.1 GCA_013823655.1 Comamonadaceae bacterium
ACCAGCGGCCCGGCAAAGCCGGTTCCGCGGTGATCGCTGGAACAAGCCCCTGCGCCCCGGGAGACATTTCAAATGCTCAAAGGCATTGATCCCCTGCTCAGCCCCGAGCTGCTCAAGCTGCTGGCCGAGATGGGCCACGACGATGCGCTGGTGCTGGCCGACGCCAACTTCACCGCCATGAGTCTGGGCGCGGGCAAGCCGGTGCTGCGGCTGGCCGGTGTGGGCATGGTGCGCACGGTGCAGGCGGTGGCCAGCGTGCTGCCGCTGGCCACCGACGTGGCGCACCCCGTGGCCTACATGCAGGTCGGCGGCACCGCGCCGGGCTACCGCTCGGCGCTGCAGCGCGAGACGCTGGCGGTGCTCTGCGCCGAAGGTCTGCACGAAGGCCAGGCCGAAGCCATGGAGCGCTATGCCTTCTACGAACGCGTGAAGAAGGCCTACGCCATCGTCGTCACCGGCGAGCTGGAGCCCTGGGGCAACTTCATCCTGCGCAAGGGCGTGCTGGGCAGCAGCCTGCGGGCCTGAGCATGTCAAACTCGGCGCCTGTGAGAGCCTCCACTTCGACCGACACCGCCGATCAACCCAGCGCCGAGACCGCAGCCGATGCGACCGGATCGCCCAGGCTGCGCCCGCGCGGCTCCAACCAGGTGGGCATGCGCCAGTTCAACGACCGGGTCGTTCTGCAGGCGCTGCGCGTGCACGGCAGCCTGCCCAAGGCCGACCTCGCGCGCCTGACCGGCCTGACCGCGCAGACCATCGGCCTGATCACCGCGCGGCTGGACGAAGACCAGCTGCTCACGCGCGGCGCGCCGGTGCGTGGCAAGGTGGGCCAGCCCTCGGTACCCATTGGGCTGAACCCCGACGGCGCGTTTGCCATCGGCATCAAGATCGCGCGCCGCAGCGCCGACTGGCTGCTGGTCGACTTCAATGGCCGGGTGCGCGAACGCATCAGCGTGGCCTATCACTTCCCCGACGCCGCCACCCTGCTGCCGCTGATCCAGCGCAACCTGGACGAACTGCTGGCGCGCCTGGGGCCGCTGGCGTCGCGCGTGGTGGGGGTCGGCGTGGCCGCCCCCTTCCAGCTGGGCGGCTGGCACCGCATGCTGGGCCTGACCGCAGCCCAGTCCGAGGCCTGGCAGCACCTGGACCTGGGCGCCGAGGTGCAGCGCATGACCCACCTGCCGGTGAGTTTTGCCAAGGACACCGCCGCCGCCTGCGTGGCCGAGCTGCTGCAGGGCAAAGGCCGCGAGATCCGCAGCTTCCTCTACCTCTTCCTCGACACCTTCGTCGGCGGCGGGCTGGTGCTGCATTCGCACCTGCACCGGGGTGAACACGGCAACGCCGGCGCGGTGGCCTCGCTGCCGCTGGGGGTTGCGGGTGGGGCCGCAGCCGACCTCAGGGAAGTGCCGCCGCAGCTCATCAGCCAGGCCTCGCTCTGGGACCTGGAGCAGCGCCTGCGCGAACACGGCCTGGACCCCATGGCCGCCTACGACGCGCGCGCGCTGCAGGCGCCCTGGCTGCCCCACACCCGCGAGTGGATCGACCGCGCCGCCCTCGCGCTGGCGCACTGCATCGTCTCGGGCACCGCCTTTCTGGATCTGGAAGCGGTGGTGATCGACGGCGTGGTCACCCCGGCCCTGCTGGCCGAGCTGATCGAGCGCACCCAGCAGGCGCTGACTGCCTACAACTGGGAAGGCCTGCAAGCCCCACCACCGCTGCGCGCGGGCAGCATCGGTTCCGACGCGCGCGCGCTCGGCGGTGCGCTGCTGCCGCTGCACGCGATCTTTGCGCCGGATCGGGATTTGTTCCTGAAGACCTGATCGCTCCGGCCGGGTCGCATCTGGCGGTGCGCAACAGTCTGAATCTTGGTTGTTCTTTCTGGTTGATGTAAATACAATAACCGGGTGAAAATCACCTACGACCCAGTGAAGCGGGAGGTCAGCTTGGCCGAGCGGGGCCTCGACTTCGAGGATGCCCGCCTGGTGTTCGAGGGGCCGCACTTCGAGGTGGAAGACCAGCGCCGCGACTATGGCGAACGTCGCATGATCTGTTTTGGCTACCTCGGCGAACGTCTGGTCGTGGTGGGGTACACACCGCGTGGCGCGGATCGTCACGTCTTCAGCATGAGGAAAGCCAATGACCGTGAGCAAGCGCGTATCGCGCCCCTCCTTGGGCTCTGACCTGTCACGCGTGGCCAGCCACGTGATCCTGCCGCAAGAGTACGAAGAACTGCCCGAACTCACCGACGACATGCTCGCGCGCGGCAAGGTGAACAAGGGCGGTCGCCCCCGTGCGGCCAATCCCAAGCGACTCATCTCGATCCGGTTGACGGAGGACGTCATCGAGCGCTGGCGAGCCACCGGGCCAGGGTGGCAAACCCGCATGGCGGAGAAGCTGGCGCGGTCGGC
>PNMN01000301.1 GCA_013823655.1 Comamonadaceae bacterium
TTCAGCTACCAGGTGGTGGTGGCGCACAACGGCTGCCTGCAGCTGGAGGTGACGGTGCACGGCGACATGGCGCACGCCGCCATTCCCGACAGCGGCACCGACGCGCTGCAGGGCGCGGTGCACATCCTGAATGCGCTGTACGCGCTCAACGCCGACTACCTGTTGATCGCGTCCCAGGTCGAAGGCATCAGCCACCCCTACCTCAACGTCGGCCAGATCAGCGGTGGCACCAACACCAACGTGATCCCCGGCAAGGTGCTGCTCAAGCTGGACCGCCGCATGATCCCGGAAGAAGACCCGGTCGAGGTGGAAGCGTCCCTGCGCCGCACCATCGACCAGGCCGTGGCCAGCTACAGCCCGCCGCGCGGCGGCCGCGCCATCCGCGTGGATGTGAAACGCATCCTGCTGGCGCGCGCGCTCAAGCCCCTGCCCGGCAACCAGCCGCTGGTGGAAGCCTTGCAGAAGCATGGCCAGGCGGTGTTTGGCGAGCCCATCCCTGCGGTGGGCACGCCGCTCTACACCGACGTGCGCAGCTACGGCGAACACGGCATCCCGGGCGTGATCTACGGCGCCGGCCCGCGCACGGTGCGCGAATCGAACGCCAAACGGGCCGACGAACACCTGGTGCTGGAAGACCTGCGGCGCGCCACCCAGGTGGTGGCGCGCACGCTGCTCGATCTGCTGAAAAAACCCTGAAGGGCCGGATCAATAGGCGCGCAACGCCCAGGCCACGTGCTCGCGCACGATGGCATTCTGGTGCCCGACCTGCGCCGCCAACGCCGAGCGGATGAGCATGTCGTCGGCCTGCCGCAGCGCATTGCCCATCGCCACCGCGATGTTCCTCAGCCACCGCGCATGCCCGATGCGGCGGATCGGGCTGCCTTCGGTGCGGCGCAGGAATTCTTCTTCGCTCCACCCAAACAGCTCGATCAGCGTTGCACCCGCGAGCCCTTCGCGCGGGTCGAAGTCGGCCAGCGTCGAGCGCTGCGCAAACTTGTTCCAGGGGCAGACCAGCTGGCAGTCGTCGCAGCCATAGATGCGGTTGCCGATCAGCGGGCGCAGCTCTTCGGGGATGGCTCCCGCGTGCTCGATGGTCAGGTACGAGATGCAGCGCCGGGCGTCCAGCCGCTGGGCCCCCAGGATGGCCTGGGTCGGACAGACGTCGATGCAGGCGGTGCACGCACCACAGTGATCGCTCACCGCTGCGCTGGGCGGGAGCGCAATGTCGAGGTAGATCTCGCCCAGAAAGAACATGGAACCGCCTTCGCGGTTCAGCACCAGCGTGTGCTTGCCGCGCCAGCCCTGGCCGCTGCGGCTGGCGAGTTCGGCTTCGAGCACGGGCGCGGAGTCGGTGAACACGCGGTGGCCGAGCGGGCCCACTGCGGCCGCAATGCGTTCGGCGAGTTTTTGCAGCCGGTGACGCAAGACCTTGTGGTAATCGCGGCCCCGCGCATAGAGCGACACCACCGCCTCGCCCGGGCGCTGCAGGCGCTGCAACTCAGCGCCCTGCCAGTCTTCGGGTGTGCCCTGCGGCAGGTAGTCCATGCGCGCGGTGACCACGCTCACCGTGCCCGGCACCAGCTCGGCCGGGCGCGCGCGCTTCAGGCCGTGGCTGGCCATGTAGGCCATGTCGCCATGGAAACCGGCGGCCAGCCAGGCGCTCAATCCGGGCTCGGCGGTCGATAAATCGATACCGGCCACGCCGATTTGGGAGAATGCGAGCTGTTGGCCCCAGGTCTGAATCTGTGAGACGAGTTGAGCAGCATCAAAACCGGACGTCATGTTCCGCCGATTGTAGGAACGCCCGCCGCTGACAGCGGCGCGGTCTGGCACGGCCATTGGGACAACGAGACCGAGACGCAGGCCTTCGCCCGGCGCCTGGCGCAGTGCCCGGCCATCGCCCACGCCACGCTCGCGCTGCAGGGCGATCTGGGCGCGGGCAAGACCACCTTTGTGCGCCACCTGCTGCGTGCGCTGGGCGTGCGCGGCCGCATCAAGAGCCCGACCTATGCCGTGGTGGAGCCGCACAGCGCGATCGACTGCCCGCTGATGCCCGCAGGCGAGCCGCTCTCCATCTGGCACTTCGACTTTTACCGTTTCACCGACCCGCGCGAGTGGGAAGACGCGGGTTTTCGCGAACTTTTTGCCAGTCCCGGCCTCAAGCTGGTGGAATGGCCCGAACGGGCTGTCGGCTTCATGCCCCCTGTGGATGCCGAGCTCCATATCGAACCCGATCCGATGCAGACCAACCCCGAACACGACGACGCGCGCGTGGTGCGCGCAACCGCCTTCACCCCCGTCGGTCAGCGCCTGCTGACGGCCTTGCAGGCATGAGCGCAGCGCCGGGCCGCCCCCAAGCCAGCTCGCACCGCAGCCCGCAGGGCGAAGGTATTCCTGTGAGCG
>PNMN01000302.1 GCA_013823655.1 Comamonadaceae bacterium
GACGATGGCGGCGATCACGCCCAGCTGCGCCAGCAGCAGGTAGGCGCGGCGCCGCCCCAGCCAGCGCGTGAGCAGCGGCAGCGGCAGGCGGTCCACCAGCGGCGCCCAGATGAACTTGAACGAATAACCCAGCGCCGCCCAGCTGAAAAACGTCACCGCCTTGCGCTCCACACCGGCCTCCACCAGCCACAGCGAGAGCGACGAAAAAATCAGCAGCAGCGGCAGGCCCGCAGAAAACCCCAGAAACAGCAGCGACAGCACCCGCCGGTCCCACAGCGCGTGCAAGGTCTGGCCCCAGGACGGGCGGGCGGTGGTGCGGGCGTCGGACGCGGGCGTGACGGAAGACTCGGTCATGAAGGAGAAGTGGGCGGGCACAAAACCGCACGGTGGTCAGGCACAAAGGTCTTGTCTATTATTGATCCCATCATGTGCTTCATCTGCGATCTCAAATCCGCTGCCCGTTCTGTACCACCCACCCAGGCCGCCCGGCCTGAGAAGGTCTGGTCGGCGCGGCGCGCTTTTCTGCTGGCCGGCAGCGCCGCCGTGCTGGGCGCGGGCACCGACGCCCTGGCCCAGGTGGAAGTGGGCCGGTCTTCGGCGGTGCGCAAGCTGGTGCCGGCCGCCGAACTCGAAGCCGCGGCCAGCCAGCAGTACAGCCAGATGATGGCCGAGGCCCGGCAAAAAGGCGTGCTGCTGCCCGACCACCACCCGCAGCTGCAGCGCCTGCGCAAGACGGCGCAGCGCCTGATCCCGCACAGCGCACCCTGGAACAGCCGCGCCCGAGGCTGGCAATGGGAAGTCAACCTGATCAACAGCGACCAGATCAACGCCTTCTGCATGCCCGGCGGCAAGATCGCCTTCTACACCGGCATCCTCGACAAACTCAAGCTCGACCACGACGAAGCCGCCATGATCATGGGCCACGAAATGGCGCACGCGCTGCGCGAACACGCGCGCGAGCGCCTGGCCAAGACACAGGCCACCGGCATGGGCCTGTCGGTGCTCTCCAGCCTGTTCGGGTTGGGGCAGCTGGGCGACGTGGCGGCCAGCCTGGGCACCCAGCTGCTGGCGCTTCGGTTCAGCCGCGAAGACGAATCCGAGGCCGACCTGGTGGGCCTGGAACTGGCTGCCCGCGCGGCCTACAAACCCCAGGCCAGCGTGAGCCTGTGGCAGAAAATGGCCGCCCTGAACGGCAGCGGCGGCCCCTCCTTCCTCTCCACCCACCCCAGCGGGCCGAACCGCATCCAGGAACTGCAGGCCAATGTGCACAAGGTGCAGGGCCTGTACGAGGCGGCGCGCCGGGGGTGAGCGGAGCTCAGCCTTTGACGTAGGGATTGGACCGCCGCTCCTGGCCAAACGTGCTTTCCGGCCCGTGGCCGGGGATGAACACCGTGTCGTCGCCCATGGGCCACAGGCGTTCCCTGATGCTGCTGATGAGTTGCGCGTGGTTGCCCTGCGGGAAGTCGGTGCGGCCGATGCTGCCGGCAAACAGCACGTCGCCGACGAAGGCGCGCCGGGCTTGCGGCGAGTGAAACACCACGTGCCCCGGCGTGTGGCCCGGGCAGTGGCGCACGTTGAGCGTGCTGTGCCCGATCCGCACCGTGTCGCCGTCGGCCAGCCAGCGCGTGGGCGTGAAGTGACCCGCCGGCGGGAAGCCGAACATGGCGCTTTGCTGCGGCAGGCCGTCGATCCAGAACTGGTCGCCCGGATGTGGGCCGATGATGGGCAGGCCCAGGCGTTCGGCCAGCTCGGCGGTGCCGCCGGCGTGGTCGATGTGGGCGTGGGTGAGCCAGATGGCTTTGAGGTGCAGGCCCAGGCGCGCCACCTCGGCGAGCAGGCGGTCCAGATCGCCACCGGGGTCGATGACGGCGGCGTCCAGCGTTTCATCGCACCAGACGATGGAGCAGTTCTGTGCGAAGGCGGTGACGGGGATGGTCTGGTACTGCAGCATGGTCAGAGCGTGAAGCCGTATTCGATGGTGAGGGGCGCGTGGTCGCTGAACTTCTCGCCTTTGTAGATGGCCTCGGTTTGGGCGTGGGCCGCCAGCGCGGGCGTGGCCAGGTGGTAGTCGAGCCGCCAGCCCACGTTGTTCGCATAGGCCTGGCCGCGGTTGCTCCACCAGGTGTAGCAGGTGTCGGTGGTGTCGGGTTGCAGGCGGCGGTACACGTCCACCAGGCCGCCGTCGCTCAGCAGCTTCGTCATCCAGGCGCGTTCTTCGGGCAGGAAACCGCTGTTCTTCTGGTTGCTGCGCCAGTTCTTCAGGTCGGCGTTCTGGTGCGCGATGTTCACGTCGCTGCAGATGATGAAGTCGCGCTGGCCCTTGAGCGCCATCAGGTGCGGGTAGAACACATCGAGGAAGCGGTATTTGGC
>PNMN01000303.1 GCA_013823655.1 Comamonadaceae bacterium
TTCCTGCAGGTGGTGCTGGCCCATGCCGACTTGCAACTGCGCAGCACACCAGCGCTGCCCAATCCCAGCGCCGAGCAGCACGAGCGCATGCTGGTGATCTTCGACATGCTGATCAGCCTGTTCGAGCGCGCCTACCTGGTGGCCTACAAAGAGCAGATGAGCCCGACCGAGCAGCGGCGCTGGAACAGTTGGGACGACTACATGCGCGAGTGGTGCCGGCGCGAGGACTTTGCCGCCGCGCTGGAGCAGCTGTTGCGCGGCGAAGATCCGGATTTTGTGGCCTACATCGAGCGCGTGGCGCGCCAGGAGCGCGAGGCGGTGCAAAGCGAAGCCGCATCCGCAGCCGACCCCGCTCGCCAACCCGAGCCTGCGGCCCACCACCGAACATCCATCCCAGCCCCCTGATTTTTGCGGGCACCGATGTTCCGCCGTTTTTTTGAAGAAGACGCAACGCGAACGGCCCAAGTTCATCAGCCGCCGTGGCGGCGTCGCCCTGCGCCCGGGCGACGGTGTGATCCACCGCTGAATCGTCTGCCGGATCAGCCCCGGGCGGGCGGGTCCGGCATGAGGCAGGCTTCGACCACCTGGAGGTCGTTGTCGCGCGCGAAATGCATGACGAAGTCCCAGGCCATGGGCTCGGCTTCGCGCAAGTCGGTGTGGACCACGACCACTTTCACGCCGTTCATCACCGTGGGCACGCACCAGGGCGAGTAGGCGATGTGGCTGCCGATGCGCGCCGTGCCACCGCCGGGACGGAACTGGCTCATCACGCCGGCCAGGCGCTCGGCCCAGTCGCTTGGGCGAAAGGTGCGGCCAGCGCGGGTGACGCCCTGGATGAACACTTGCTTGGCGGTGGGGTTGGCCATCGGTGGAGCGTGGTTGGGCCTCGGGATGGAAGGCGCTGACGGGGAGCAGACCATCAGACGACCGAGGATCGCTCGGTGCTGCGGATGATGGGTATTCTATCTTATATAAGACTTCAACCGAGCTGGTCCGCTGTGCGGGCAGAACAGCGTGCAGGGCGCGAGCGACGCGGGGCTGATCCCGAAAAAAAAAGCGGACCGAAGTCCGCTCTTTTCATGCCGCCAGGGCCGCTGCTTCAGCGGATGCGGCCGTAGCTGGTGCGCAGCGGATCGGCGCCGCCGCCGCCGTCACGGTTGCCGCCGCGCTGACCACCGCCACCCTTGTTCTTGTTGCGGTTGCCACTGCGCATGGAGTCGATGCTGGTGCGCAGCGGATCGGGCTGGCCGCCGGGGGCACTGCTGCTCACGCGCGGTTCGCGGATGCGCAGGCTGCCCAGATGGGCGTTCGGGCCGGGCTGGCGCTCGCTGCCCTCGCCACGCTCTTCACGCGGGCCACGGTCTTCGCGCGGGCCGCGCGCGGGGCGCTCGGCGTTGCGTGGTGCGTTGCCGCTGCGCGGCGGGCCATTGCGCGGACCGTTGGCCGGGCCGTTGCGCCCGGGGCCGCCGTTGCGGCGACCATCGGCGCGCTGGCCGTCGCGGGCGCCTTCACCACGCGGCTGACCCTCGCCCTGCGCAGCCGGGCGCTGGCGCTGGCCACCGGCGTTGCCACGGCCACCTTGCGGCGCATCGGCCTTCTTTTCGCGCACGCGCTGCAGCATCTCGGTGCGCGCGGCCTTGGCGGCGGCGGCCATCACCTCGCGGCTCGGTGGCTTGCCGGCGCCGCCCCAGATGGTCTGGCGGCCCATGGCGATGGGCTCGGCCTTCTCGCCCGGCTCGGGCATGAACTCCTGGAAGATCTGCACCGGAATCTGCTGCTTGGTGAAGCGTTCGATGTCCATCATGAAGCCTTCTTCGTCCAGGCTCACCAGGTTGACGGCCTCACCGCTCTTGCCCGCGCGACCGGTGCGACCGATGCGGTGCACATAGTCTTCGCTGACGTTGGGGATTTCGTAGTTCACCACGTGCGGCAGCTCGTCGATGTCGATGCCGCGCGCCGCGATGTCGGTCGCCACCAGGGCGCGGATCTCGCCGCTCTTGAAATCGGCCAGCGCCTGGGTGCGCGCACCCTGGCTCTTGTTGCCGTGCAGCGCCATCGCCTGGATGCCGTTCTTGGTCAGGAATTCGGCCACGTTGTTGGCGCCGAACTTGGTGCGGGTGAACACCAGCACCTGGCTCCAGTTGTGCTGGTTGATGATGTGCACCAGCAGGGCTTTTTTCTTGCCGCGGCCCACCGGGTGGATCACCTGGGTGATGCGCTGCACCGTGGTGTTGCGCGGCGTCACCTGGATGCTCAGCGGGTCTTTCAGCAGGTTGCTGGCCAGGTCGCGGATTTCATCGCTGAAAGTGGCCGAGAACAGCAGGCTCTGCTTTTCCTTGGGCACCAGGGCCAGGAT
>PNMN01000304.1 GCA_013823655.1 Comamonadaceae bacterium
CCCCCGGTTTTTCATCCAATATTGACCCCACCTGTTGGGGTGTAGCCGGGCTACGCGTATGTGGATAAGTCTACTGTTGGTGCGTTCGTTTCTCCTTTCTCAATGACTTCCGGCAAGGCCGTCCTTGGCCGCCTTTTCTGAACGGTCTTGGGTGCTGCGCTGGAATGCTTGAACCGCCAGCTCTCGTTGCCGGTCTCCACGATGTGGCAGTGGTGGGTCAGCCGGTCGAGCAGTGCGGTGGTCATCTTGGCGTCGCCAAATACCTGACTCCATTCCCCGAAGCTGAGGTTGGTGGTGATCAGCACGCTGGTTCTCTCGTAGAGCTTGGAGATCAGGTGGAACAGCAGCGCTCCACCGGCCTGGCTGAACGGCAGGTAGCCCAGCTCATCCAGGATCACCAGATCCATGTAGACCAGCCGGTGGGCCAGCTGTCCGGCCTTGCCCTGGCTCTTCTCCAGCTCCAGCGCGTTGACCAGCTCCACGGTCGAGAAGAAGCGCACCCGCTTGCCGTGCCGCTGGATCGCCTCGATCCCGATGGCCGTGGCCAGGTGTGTCTTGCCGGTGCCCGGACCGCCGATGAGCACCACGTTGTGCGCGGCCTCCATGAACGCGCCGCCGTGCAGCGTGCGCACCAGTGCCTCGTCCACACTGGCCTGCCTGAACTCGAAGCCGGCCAGGTCACGGTGGGTCGGGAAGCGGGCTGCGCCCATCTGGTACGCCATCGAACGCACCGAACGCTCGGCCTGCTCGGCCCGCAGCAGCTGACTGAGGAAGGCTTCAGGGCTGAAGTCGGTGTGCCGTGCCTGCGCCGCCACCTCTGGGTAGTTGGCGGCCATGCCATGCAGCTTCAGGGCTTTGAGGGCGCCGATGATCTCCTGGCTCATGCGCGCACCCCCTGTGCGTCATCGTCGCCGACCGAGCGAAGCCGGTCGTAGCGCTGCACGTTGGCCAGCGGCGCCACCGTCAGGGTCAGCGGCGTTCTGGCCGCAACCACCTCTGCCTGGCTTCCAGCCTTCAGACGCGCGAGCACGTTGAGCACATGCTCGCCGCTGGGCTTGCCGCTCTCGAGCGCCAATTCGGCGGCCACCAGCACCGGCTCCAGGCCGTGCACCGGCACGGCCGCCAGCACCTGGGCCATCACCCGGTCGCCGCCCTCGTGGCGCAGCAGGATGGCCTGCAACTTCTTCAGGGGCTCGGGCAACGTCTCAAAGGGCGCGCCGTTGCGCAGCGCGCCGGGCTTGCGCTCGATCAGGCTGACGTAGTGGCGCCAGTCGTAGAAGGTCTGGCTGCGCTCGAAGCTGCGCACATGGCTGGCGATGCGGGAGTTCTCGGCCACCACATCAATGCGTTCGGGATACAGGCGCAGGCTGACCACCTCGTGGGCGTGCTCGGTGGGCACGCTGTAGCGGTTGCGCTGAAGGTGCACCAGCGCCGTGCTGGAGACACGCGCCAGCACCTCGATGTAGCCGTCAAACGGGCGGGGGTTGGGCATCAGGCGCTGCTGCTCGTCCTGCAGCACGTCGGCCACCTTCAGCGTCGGCCACTCAGGGTGGTTGAGTTCGGCCCAGGCAGCGCGGCACTCGCCCTCCAGCCACGTATTGAGCGCCTGCATGTTGGGCCAGCGCTGCTTGGTCGCCTTGTGCCAGATGCTGGTGCGCCGGTCGCGCACGTTCTTCTCGACGATGCCCTTCTCCCAGCCGCTGGCGACGTTGCAGAACTCGGGCTCGAACAGGTAGTGGCCGGTCATGGCCTCAAAGCGGGCGTTGATCGCGCGCTTCTTGCCGGCGCCAACCTTGTCCACGGCCGTCCTCATGTTGTCGTAGATGCCCCGCTGGGGCACGCCGCCGAAGGCGGAAAATGCCCGAGCATGGGCATCAAACAGCATCTCGTGGCTCTGGCTCGGATAGGCCACCAGCCAGAAGGCACGGCTGCCGCACAGCTTGGTGTGGGCCACCTCCAGACGCCGGCGCAGCCCGCCCACCCAGGCGTATTCGGTGCTCCAGTCGAACTGGAAGGCATCACCCAGGGCGAACTTCAGCGGCACGAAAGCACCCTTGCCGACCTTGCCCGACTGCTCCGCTCGCCAGCGCCGGGCAAAGGCCGCCACTCGGCCGTAGCCACCGGTGTAGCCTTGCTCGACCAGGCCTTCGTACAAGGCCTTGATGGTGCGGCGATCGCGTTTGCCGCGGTGCAGGTCGGCCTTGAGCCAGGTCGCCAGCGTTTCGGTGTAGCCGTCGAGCTTGGTCTGGTTCACCCGCTGGGGGTACTTAGGCTCGACCATCTCGCCCTTGCGCAGCCAGGCCTTGATGGTGTTCCTTGTCAGGCCCGTACGCCGCTCGATCTCTTTGA
>PNMN01000305.1 GCA_013823655.1 Comamonadaceae bacterium
GGACCTGACGTGGATATCCGCGCCGCTGCCCACCACCTCCAGTTGTTCGCCGAGCGATTTGGCGGAGGCCAGCAGGGTGCGGTCGTAGGCGGTATCGGCGGCGGCCAGTGCCTGCTGGTACAGCACCACGGTGTTGATCACCACAAAGCCGAACACCGGCAGCAAGATGCCTAGCAACAGGGTGCGCCGCAGCGACAGGGCGCGCAGGTTCACGTGCTGGCTTTCAGCAAGTAGCCCAGACCGCGCAGCGTGACCAGCTGGGCGCCGGTGTGTGCGATTTTCTTGCGCAGGCGGTAGGCCACCACCTCGATGGCTTCGGGCTGCACCTGGCTTTCGCCCGGGAACACCAGACCGGTGAGGCGCTCTTTGGCGATGGCGTGACCGGGCTTGCCCAGCAACGCGCGCAACAGGGCCAGTTCGCGCGGCGCCAGCTCCAGCGGTCGGTCTTCGAAGTAGACCGCGCCGCTGTCCTTGTCCAATGCCATGCCGCACCAGGCGGCTGTGCGCCCTGTGGGTCCTGTGGGTCCACTGGGGGTGTCGGCGGTGCTGGCCGAGCGGCGCACCAGGGCGCGCAGACGGGCTTCGAGCTCGTCCAGGTCGAAAGGCTTGGGCAGGTAGTCATCGGCGCCGGTGTTCAGCCCGATGATGCGGTCGCCCACGGTACCGCGCGCGGTGAGGATGATCACCGGCGTGCTCAGGCCGGCGGCGCGCGCATCGCCCAGCACGTGCAGGCCATCGCGTCCGGGCAGGCTCAGATCGAGCAGCACCGCGTCGGGTCGGCTGAGCTGCCACAGCGCCAGCGCACGCGCGCCGTCGCCACAGGTGAGCACCTGCATGCCGCGGCGCTCGAAGGTGCGCTGCAGTGCCGTCTGCATGGTGGGGTTGTCTTCGATGAGGAGCAGTTTCATGCTGAGGTGATTATCGGCACGGGTGGGCGCTGTGTGGGGTCGCATGGCAGGCGGCGCTGTCAAGGGTTTTTCCCTATCCGTGCGACAGCCGATTGACAGCGTGCGACCGGATCATGGGCACTGTCGATTCAAACCACTCAGGAGACCACCCATGCGCCGCGACACCTTCCTCAAATCCCTGGCCGCCTTGGCCGCTGTCGGCGCCCTGCCGAACCTGGCCTGGGCCCAGCAGGCCAACATCAAGATGATGATTCCGGCCAATCCGGGCGGTGGCTGGGACGGCACCGGTCGCGCCTTGGGTGCGGCCCTGCGCGATGCCCAGGTGGCCGACTCGGTGAGCTTTGAAAACAAGGGAGGTGCGGCCGGCGCCATCGGTCTGGCGCAGTTCTACAACGCCAGCAAGGGCGACCCGAACGCACTGATGGTCATGGGCGCCGTCATGCTCGGCGGCATCATCACCGGCAAGCCGCCGGTCTCGGTCACCCAGCTGACGCCGATTGCCCGCCTGACGACCGAGTACAACGTGTTCGTGTTGCCGGCCGAATCGCCCTTCAAGACCATGCAGGACGTGGTGGAGCAGCTCAAAAAAGACCCGGGCAGCGTCAAGTGGGGCGGCGGTTCGCGCGGCTCCACCGAGCACATCGCGGCGGCGCAGATCGCGCAGGCCGTGGGCGTGCCGGCCGCCAAAATCAACTACGTGCCGTTCCGCGGCGGCGGCGAAGCGGTGGCCGCGATCCTGGGTGGCAACGTCACCATCGGCGGCAGCGGCTACAGCGAATTTCAGCCCTACATCGAGAGCGGCAAGATGCGGGCGATCGCCATCACATCGGGGCAGCGCGTCAAAGGCATTGACAAGGTGCCCACGCTCAAGGAACAGGGCATCAATGTGGAGATCGGCAACTGGCGTGGCGTGTACGGCGCGGCCGGCATCACCCCGGCCCAGCGCGATGCGCTGACGCAACGGGTGGTGAAGGCCACCCAGAGCAAGGCCTGGCAGGAAGCGCTGGCCAAGAACAACTGGATGCCCGCCCTGTTGACGGGCAAAGCGTTCGACGAGTTCGTGGACCGGGACTTCTCCTCCCTGCGTGCCACCATGGTGCGCGCCGGCATGGTCTGACCTTCAATCGGGTTTTGCATCTGCTTGAGGGCCGCGACCAACCGGTCGTGGCCCTTTGTTTTTCTTTGACTGGAGATCGCCATGAATCAGCCCCCCGAGAAAGAGCAGCAGCCGCTGCTGCTGAACAAGGGCCAGCGCCCGGGTCAGGTGGCACTGGGCCTGGGTGTCATGGGGCTGGCTGTGGTGATGGCCGTGGGCGCGGCCCAGCTGCCGTCGGACGCGGGCTATGCGGGCGTGGGCACCGACTTCCTGCCCTGGGTGGTGGCTCTGGCGCTGGCCATCTGCGGCGCTTTGCTCACGCG
>PNMN01000306.1 GCA_013823655.1 Comamonadaceae bacterium
TTGGTCTGGCGCAGCAGCTGCTCCAGCGCCTGCGTGGCCATCGGGCCGCGCCAGATCATGGCCTCGTCCTTGTCGACCAGGAAGCCGATGGAAATCACCTGCACGCCGTAGTTTTCCAGCGGTTCCATGGTCTGGCCGTCGGTGCTTTCGGGGCGGCCTTCGATGCCCATCATCATGGGCTGGCTGGGGCCGTAGATGTCGGCGTCCAGGATGCCGACCTTGGCGCCCTCGGCGGCCAGCGCCAGCGCCAGGTTGACGGCGGTGGTGCTCTTGCCCACGCCGCCTTTGCCCGAGGCCACGGCGATGATGTTCTTCACATTGGGCAGCAGCTGCACGCCGCGCTGCACCGCGTGCGGGATGATCCTGACCGTGAGGTTGACCGACACGTTCTCCACGCCCGCCACGCCCTTGGCGGCTTCGATCAGCGCGCGGCGCAGCGCCGGGATCTGGCTCTTGGCCGGGTAGCCCAGCTCGACGTCGAAGGACACATCGCCGTGTTCGGCCTGCAGGTTCTTCAGGGCCTTGGTGGACACGAAGTCCTTGCCGGTGTTGGGATCGGTCACCGCCTGCAGGGCGGCCAGCAACGCTTGGGTGTCAACGGCCATGAATGGACTCTCCGGGAACGGGTGTGGGGTTGTGCAAAAACGCTCCGAAGTCTAACGGTGCCGCCATGCCCCGCCTAAAATTGCGGGTTCCCTTGAAGAAAGATTCTCGATATGAGCCCGCGCCGCCTGTTTGTCACCACCGCCCTGCCGTATGCCAACGGCCACTTCCACATCGGCCACATCATGGAATACATCCAGGCCGACATCTGGGTGCGGTTCCAGCGCATGCAGGGCCACGAGGTGCACTTCGTCTGCGCCGACGACGCGCACGGCGCGCCGATCATGATCGCGGCTGAAAAAGTCGGCCAGACGCCGCAAGCTTTCGTGGCCGACATCGCCGCCGGCCGCAAGCCCTACCTCGACGGCTTCCACATCGGCTTTGACAACTGGCACAGCACCGACGGCCCGGAGAACCACCAACTGGCCCAGGCCGTGTACCGCGACCTCAAGGCCAACGACCTGATCGAGACCCGCACCATCGAGCAGTTCTTCGACCCGGAAAAGGGCATGTTCCTGCCCGACCGCTTCATCAAGGGCGAGTGTCCCAAATGCGGCGCGAAAGACCAGTACGGCGACAACTGCGAGGTCTGCGGCGCGGTCTACGCACCGACCGAGCTGAAGAACCCCTACTCGGCGCTGTCCGGCGCCGCGCCGGTGCTGAAGCACTCGGAGCATTTCTTCTTCAAGCTGTCCGACCCGCGCTGCCTGGCCTTTCTGGACCAGTGGACGCAGAGCGGCGCGGTGCAGCCCGAGGTGCTGAACAAGATCAGCGAGTGGATAGCCCCCGGCGAAGACGGCAAGCCCAGGATGGGCGACTGGGACATCAGCCGCGACACGCCCTACTTCGGCATTGAAATCCCGGACGCGCCGGGCAAATACTTCTACGTCTGGCTGGACGCGCCGATCGGCTACCTGGCCTCGCTGAAGAACTACTTCGGCAAGACCGGCCGCGACTACGACGCCTTCATGGCCGACCCCACCACCGAGCAGTTCCACTTCATCGGCAAAGACATCATCACCTTCCACACCCTGTTCTGGCCCGCGATGCTCAAGTTCAGCGGCCGCAAGGTGCCCACTGCGGTGTTCGTGCACGGCTTCCTCACCATCAACAACGGCGAAAAGATGAGCAAGAGCCGGGGCACCGGACTCGATCCGCTGAAGTACCTCAAGCTCGGCATGAACCCCGAGTGGCTGCGCTACTACCTGGCGGCCAAGCTCAGCGGCAAGAACGAAGACGTGGACTTCAACCCCGAGGACTTCATGGCCCGGGTCAACAGCGACCTGGTGGGCAAGTACATCAACATCGCCTCGCGCGCGGCGGGTTTCATCACCAAGCGCTTCAACGGCCAGCTGGGCGAAGTCTCGGCCGACGGCGACGCGCTGCTCGATCACCTGGAAATGGCCGCCCCCGGCATCACCGCGCTGTACGCCGAGCGCGAAACCGGCAAGGCGCTGCGCGAGATCATGCTGCTGGCCGACCGGGTGAACGCCTACGTGGACCAGAACAAACCCTGGGAGCTGGCCAAGCAGGAGGGCATGGACGGTCGTCTGCAAGACGTGTGCACCACCTGCATTGAAGCCTTCCGCCTGCTCACGCTCTACCTCAAGCCGGTGCTGCCCGCGCTGGCCAAAGAGGTGGAAGCCTTTCTGCACACCGCGCCGCTGCGGTTTGCCGACGCCACCC
>PNMN01000307.1 GCA_013823655.1 Comamonadaceae bacterium
TACCAGCCCGGCCTGGCGGCGGTCGTCTGGCTCGGCCACAGCCAGCCGCGCAGCCTGGGCGACCACGAATCGGGTGGGCGCCTGGCGCTGCCGATCTGGACCGACTACATGGCCGCCGCGCTCAAGGGCGTGCCGGTGGCAACCCTGCCCGAAGCCCCACCCGGCCTGGCCCACGTCGGTGATGACTGGCTCTACAGCGAATGGACCGGCGGCGGCGCCGTGGCCAGCCTCAGCGACGGCGGCGGCACCGTCTACGCCGGCCCGCCGACGCTGCTGGAAGCGATCCGGAACCTGTTCAAGTAAAACAGGCCAGCGCACAAACGCTGGCCTGTCCAGATCCATCCAGTACACGCCGTGGAACCGGCTTGGCCGGGCCACCAGCGTGGTCCCCCTGGGGGGAAGCCGCGCAGCGGCGCAGGGGGGTTAACTGATACTGCAGATGCGCGCCTTGGCCTCGGCGTATTCGCGTTTGAGGCGTGCCACCAGCTCGGCCGCAGGCAGCACCTCGCGGATCGCGCCGATGCCCTGGCCGCAGCCCCAGATGTCTTTCCAGGCCTTGGCCGCGTTGGCGCCTTCGCCGGTGCTGAAGTTCATCTTGCTCGGGTCGCTTTGTGGCAGGTGGTCCGGGTCCATGCCGGCGTTGCGGATGCTGCCCTTCAGGTAGTTGCCGTGGATGCCGGTGTAGAAGTTGCTGTAGACGATGTCGTCCGAGTTGCTCTCGGTGATCATCTGCTTGTAGGCATCTGCCGCGCGCGCCTCAACGGTTGCGATGAAGGCCGAGCCGATGTAGGCGAAGTCGGCGCCCATGGCCTGCGCCGCCAGCACCGCGCCGCCCGAGGCGATGGAGCCCGACAGTGCCACCGGGCCGTCGAACCACTCGCGGATTTCCTGCACCATGGCAAACGGGCTCTTCACGCTGGCGTGTCCACCGGCACCGGCGGCCACCGGGATCAGGCCATCGGCGCCTTTTTCAATCGCCTTGTGCGCGAACACGTTGTTGATCACGTCGTGCAGCACCACGCCGCCCCAGCTGTGCACGGCCTGGTTCACGTCTTCGCGCGCGCCCAGGCTGGTGATGATGATCGGCACCTTGTACTTCGCGCACAGCTGCAGGTCGTGCTCCAGCCGGTCGTTGCTCTTGTGCACGATCTGGTTGATGGCGAACGGCGCAGCCTTCTGGTCCGGATGGGCTTTGTCGTGCGCGGCCAGGGCTTCGGTGATCTCGGCCAGCCATTCGTCGAGCTGCGAGGCCGGGCGCGCGTTGAGCGCCGGCATGGCGCCGATGACACCGGCCTTGCACTGGGCGATGACCAGTTTGGGGTTGCTGATGATGAACAGCGGCGAGCCGATCACCGGGAACGGCAGGTTCTGCAGCACCGGGGGCAAGTGGCGTTGGCGTGGGGTCATGTGGTCTCCAGCTGGGTTGTTCAGAATGCTTCGGCAGGCAGCGCGGTCACGGCCTCGGCGCCTTCCACAATCGCATCGCGCACGCCCGGTGCCCGGCTGAGCAGGTGGTCGGCGTAGAAGCGGGCGGTGGTGATCTTGGCCTGCATGAAAGGCACATCCTGTCCCTGGGCGGACAGGTCTTCGGCCACCAGCAGCGCGCGCGCCAGTTGCCAGCCGGCCATCAGGTTGCCGGCCAGCATCAGGTAGGGCACGCTGCCCGCGAACGCCGCGTTGGGGTTGCTGCGGGTGTTGGCGGCGATGAAGTCCACGACGTCCACGAAAGCCTGGCGCGCTGCGCCCAGGCGCTTGGCCACGGCCAGCGCATTCACGCTGCCACGGGTCGTGAGTTCGGCTTCGGTTTTCTCGATCTGCGCGGCAATCGCCTTGGCACTGGTGCCGCCGTCGCGCGCGGTTTTGCGACCCACCAGGTCGTTGGCCTGAATGGCGGTCGTGCCTTCGTAAATCGTCAGAATTTTGGCGTCGCGGTAGTACTGGGCGGCGCCGGTTTCTTCAATGAAACCCATGCCACCGTGCACCTGCACACCCATGCTGGTGACTTCCAGGCTTTGCTCGGTGCTGTAGCCCTTGACCAGTGGCACCATGAACTCGTAAAACGCCGCGTTTTGTTTGCGGGCGTCGGCATCGGGGTGGTGGTGGGCGGCGTCGTAGGCGGCGGCGGCGGTCAGCGCCAGGGCACGGCAGCCCTCGGTGCTGGCGCGCATGGTCATGAGCATGCGCTTGACATCCGGGTGGTGAATGATGGGCCCGCTGCCTGGCAGGCTGCCATCGACCGGGCGGCTTTGCACGCGGTCTTTGGCATAGCCCACGGCCTTT
>PNMN01000308.1 GCA_013823655.1 Comamonadaceae bacterium
GCGCCCTGGGCCACGCCCACGGTGTCCAGGCCCAGGCCCTGCACGTTGGGCTTGCGCCCGGTGGCGTAGAGCACGGCATCGGCCAGCACCACGGTGCCGCCTTCGCACTCCACGCGCAGGCCGTCACCGGTTTTGCGGATGTCCACCACATCGGCGTTGAGCCGCAGGTCGACACCGGACTTCTTCATCTCGGCGGCGACGAAGTGGCGCACCTCGTCGTCAAAGCCGCGCAGCACCTGTTCGCCACGGTAGAGCTGGGTCACGGTCGATCCCAGGCCGTTGAAGATGGACGCGAACTCGCAGGCGATGTAGCCGCCGCCCACCACCAGCAGGCGTTGGGGAAACGGCTCCAGGTCGAAGATGTCGTTGGAGGTGATGACGTGTTCGCGCCCCATGAAGTGCGGCACGTGCGGCGTGCCGCCGGTGGCGATCAGGATGTGTTGTGCCGTGAAGTTCTGGTGGCCCGGGCTGCCGTCGGCGTTGAGGGTGGCCAGACCCACGCTGTGTTCGCCCTGGATGCGCGCGAAGCCGTCGAACACCGTGACGCCCGAGCCACGCAGCAGGTTGCCGTAGACGCCGTTCAAGCGGCTGATTTCGGCGGCGCGGTTGGCCTTGAGCGTGGCCCAGTTCAGGCGCGGCGTGCCGTCCAGCTCCCAGCCGAATCCGGCCGATTCGTGAAAGGCGTCGGCGCAGTGCGCGGCGTAGCTGTAGAGCTTTTTCGGGATGCAGCCGACGTTGACACAGGTGCCGCCCAGGCCCTCGGTGCCCAGCGTTTCGGCCAGCGCCACGCGCGCGCCGCGCCCTGCGGCCATGCGCGCGGCGCGCACGCCGCCGCTGCCGCCGCCGATGACGAAAAGATCGAAGTCGTGTGTGTTCATGCTGTCTGTGCGGCCGCGCCGGTGGCGACCCTGGCTGTGGAGCCGCTCAGTTTACGCGCCGCATCACGCGGCGCTGGGCCCTTTCGCGGCCCAGGCCCAGGCTGTCCAGGCCCGCCAGGGGTTTTCTGGTTTCGGGGCAGGCGCTGGCTTCTTCCAGCAGGACGCGGCCCAGGAGCCGGGCCTCAAAGACCTCCAGTGCGCGGCGCAGTTCGGCGCTGTCGAACCAGGGGTTGCCACTGGCTGCGGCCTCCAGCGCGGGGGCGATCTGACCGACCAGCAGGGCGTGCAGGGTGTGTTTTCTCTCGTCGATGCGGCGTGGCCAGGCGGCGCGGTTGAAACCGTCGAGCACGCGCCGCGCCCGCCTGCGGTTGGCCAGGTTCAGGCCGTCTTTCTCGATCACGTCCACCAGCGCGTGTAGCAGCTGGATCTGGACCTGGATGTCCCCCTGGGTGTTGTCCAGAAATTCGAAGGCAGCGATGGGAGCGGGGGTGGCAATCATGCTGAACTCCTTGGAAAGGTGGGTTCATTCTGAAGGGGCTGCGCTGCCGCCGATTGATCTGACGCAATCGGAAAGCGCGCCGCAGCGGGCTCCCGATGAACAGCGCCCACCGGGTGCTCCGTTTCAACGCCTCAAGTCCGACCGCCAGGATGGTGCGCCAGCGGTGGCCTCTGCCGTTGCGCTGGTGTGTTTACGCCCCGCCGCCGAACGGCGCGGAGGCCGGGGTCTTGCGCCCGGCCTCGCGCTGCATGACGCGGCGCTGGGCCATTTCGCGGCCCATGCCCAGCGTGTCCAGACCGGCCAGGCGTTTCCTGGCCTCGGGGTAGGCGATGGACTCTTCCAGCAGGATGTGGTCCAGGTACAGGGCCTCGAACACCTCCAGCGCGTGGCGCAGTTCGACCGGGTCGAACCAGAGGTTGCCGCCGGTCGCGGCCTCCAGCGAAGGGGCGATCTGGATCCAGTTCTCTTCCAGCCAGCCGTGGTCCTGGATCAGGTGTTCGGTGGCCTGAACGATCTCGGCGTTCTGGCTCGCCAGCAGGGCGGGGAAGATGTGTTTTTCTTCATCGAGGTGGTGCTGGCGGGCCTCGCCGTTGAAGTAGTCGAGCACGCGCCGCGCCTGCCCACGGTTGGCCAGGTTCAAGCCCTCGGTTTCGATGGCATCCACCAGCGCATGCAGCAGCTTGATCTGGGTCAGGATATCCCGGTGGGTGCTGTCCAGAAACTCGAAAACGGCGATGGAAACGGGTGCGGCATTCATGATGAACTCCTGTGTGATCAGGATTCATTATGAAAATGCTGCGCTGCCGCAACTTGATCTTTCGGAAGAAATGGTTCCCCCCGCGCCGCATCCTCGAAACAGACACGTCGCGCCGGAGGGGAAGTGGGTCCAGGGCACCGCGGAA
>PNMN01000309.1 GCA_013823655.1 Comamonadaceae bacterium
CTCGCCCTGCTTGACCTTCACCCGCACCGGATTGGCCGAGGTCAGACCCTTGTCGCGCACGTAGCGCACGAAGCAGCGCGCGCCGTTGCCGCAGTGCTCGACCTCGCCACCGTCGGCGTTGTGGATCAGGTATTCAAAGTCCAGCCCGGGGCCGGGCGAGGGTCGCACGCTGAGGATCTGGTCGGCGCCGACGCCAAAATGCCGGTCGGCCAGCCAGCGGTACTGCGCCTGGCTCAGACCCAGGCGAGCGCGCGTCTCGTCGAGCACGACGAAGTCGTTGCCAGCGCCCTGCATTTTGGTGAACCGGATGTGCATGGGCGGATTATCCGTCCACCGGGATCGGGCTTGCGGACGTGACAGCACGCCCGGGGCGGCTGCCGCACAATGCCCGCATGGTCCGCCCCACCGAACTGCTCCACCCGCAGCGCACACCCGCAGCCCTGCGCCCCGCCGCCACCGTGCTGCTGCTGCGCGACAGCGCCCAGGGCATCGAAGTGCTGATGACGCGCCGCTCCATGACGGCGAGCTTCGCGCCCGGCGCCTACGTGTTCCCCGGCGGCGGCATCGACGCCGCCGACGCACAGGCGCACGGCCAGTCCACCCGCCGCGCCACGCAAAGCGACCTGCACCTGACGCAGTCCATCGCCGCCATCCGCGAAAGCTTCGAGGAACTCGGCATCCTGCTGGCGCGCCGCGCCGATGGTTCGCACCTGGACACCACACACATCGCGGCGCTGGACCGCCAGGCCCCGTTCGCCGCCCAATGCGCCGCACAGGGACTGACACTCTCGGGGGCCGAGGTGTTCGTGCTCGCGCACTGGGTCACCGACCGCGACCTGCCGCGCCGCTTCGACGTGCCCTTCCTGGTCGCGCGCATGCCCGAAGGGCAAGATCCGGTGGCGGATGAATCGGAGCAGTTCGAACCGCTCTGGGTGCGTCCGGTCGATGCACTGGCGCGCCACGCAGCGGGCAACTTCTTCATCATCTTCCCGACCATCCGCACGCTGGAGCGGCTGCAGGTGTTCGCCAGCGTGGAAGCGGTCCTCACGGCGTGCGCCCGCAACGATGAACCGCTGTTCACCAGCTGCCCGCGCGCCGGGCTGCTGAACGGCCACGAGTCGCGCCACATGGAGCACGAGGCGCCGTTCGGCGAACTGGCCCTGGTCTGCCCCGACGGCCAGATCGTGCACGAACTGGCCTGGCAGACCGGGCGCCCGGTGCCGCTGCTGAAAAACGTGCTGCGCCTGACCGCACCCAACCCCGGCGTCATGACCGGCCCCGGCACCAACAGCTACCTGGTGGGCAACCCGGCCAGCGGCCACATCGCCATCGACCCCGGGCCGGACGACGCCGGCCACATCGAGCGCCTGTGGCGCGCGGCGGGCGGCGACCTCCGCGCCATCGTCTGCAGCCACTCGCACCCCGATCATTCGCCCGGGGCGGCGCGGCTGCAGGCCCTGTGCGCGAGCGCGGGCCGCGAGAAGCCGCCGATCCTGGGCCTGCCGAGCGCGCCCACCGCGCGCGAAAACAGCCGCTTCACCCCCGAACGCGCGCTGGCCGACGGCGAACGCCTGACGCTGCGGGGTCCGCACGGCAGCACGCACACGCTGCAGGTGGTGCACACGCCCGGCCACGCGGCCAACCACCTGTGCCTGCTGCTGGAAGAAGACGGCCTGCTGTTCAGCGGCGACCACATTTTGAACGGCAGCACCACCGTGATCGACCCGCCGGACGGGAACATGGGCGACTACCTCGACGCACTGGACCAGCTCGACCGGCTGTGCGCGCAGCACGGCGTGCACTTCATCCTGCCCGCGCATGGCCACGTGCTGGGCGACCACCCGCGCAGCGCCGACAACCCCGGCGCGCCCGAGCACGGCGGCGCCCGCGCCGCCATCGCGCGCCTGAAGGCGCACCGGCTGGCGCGCGAGGCCAAGGTCGGCCAGGCCATGCAGGCGCTGCCTGCTGGCACGCTGGACGACTGGGTGAAACTCGCCTACGACGACCTGCCCGAACGCCTGTGGCCGGTGGCCAGGCGTTCGCTGCTGGCGCACGTGGAGCACATCCAGAGCCGGGGCGGCTTCAACGCCTGAACTAGGTCTGAAAGACCAGGCCGTGCGCATCGCCTTCGTCTCCGACATCCACGGCAATCTGCCCGCGCTGCAGGCGGTGCTGGCACACATCGCGCGGCACGGCGTGGACCGGATCATCAACCTGGGCGACAGTCTCAGCGGACCGCTGCTGCCCGAAGAGACCGCGCAGTTCCTGATGGC
>PNMN01000310.1 GCA_013823655.1 Comamonadaceae bacterium
AACCCGCATCAATGGCTAAAATGGCCACTCACTTCAGGAGCCTGTCATGCGCGTCACCGCGACCGAAGCCAAAAACCGGTTTGGCAGCCTGTGCGCCCAGGCCAAGCGCGAGCCGGTGTTCGTGGAAAAAGCAGGCCAGATCGACACCGTCATTCTCTCGGTCGAGCAGTACCAGGCCCTGCAGGCCAGCCAGGACAAAGCCAGCCGCGCGGCCCGCAAGAAGGCCTTCGAAGCCGAGTTTGGCGACTGGATCGCGGCCCAGAACGCCCGCGTCGAATCGCACGGCATCCCTGGCGCCGACCTGCGGCCCTGGTGAGGCAACGATGGCGCAATACGACGTCTTCCCCAACCCCAGCGACAGTGCCGCCGACGGCATTCCCTACGTGGTGGTGATCCAGAGCGAGCTGCTCGACGCCCTCGCCACGCGGCTCACCGTTCCGCTGGCTGTGCTGGATTTCGCAGGCAAAGTGCCTGCCGCCCTCTGCCCGGTTTTCACCGTCAAGGGCCAGCGCCTGCACGCCCTGGCCCACTACGCCGCACCGTTGCCGGCCAGGCTGCTGCGGCGCCCGATCGACAACGTGGCCACACAAGCCAGCGCCCTGGTCGCGGCGATGGACGTGGTGCTGTCAGGGGTGTAGGCCGGACCGACTTGTCACCATGACCTGGTACCCAGATACCGTTGCCGTCGAGCCATTCACACCTTGGGCGCAGCGGCCTTTTCGACCTTGGCCAGCAGCGCCCGCGCTTCCTTCTCGTGCACCTTGACCTCGTCCAGATTGGCCACCAGGTCGGCCAGCTGCTCCTCCAGCTGGCGCTTGTGATCGGCCAGCACGGTGAGAAATTTGCGCAATTGCGGCCCGGTGTCGCGCGGGCTGTCGTACATGCTGATGATGTCTTTCGCCTCCGTCAGTGACAGGCCCAGCCGCTTGGCGCGCAGCGTGAGCTTCAGGCGTGTGCGGTCGCGCGCGCTGTAGACCCGGTTGCGACCCCCCGGGCCTTCGCGCTGCGGTTGCAGCAGCCCCATGTCTTCATAGAAGCGGATGGCGCGCGTGGTCAGGTCGAACTCGCGGGCGAGGTCGCCGATGGTGAAAGTGGTGTGGGTCGCCATTTTTCAGAAAGCGTGTGTCGGCTGCCGGACAGGGCCGCAGGCACCCTGCTCCGTAGAATGCCGCTCTTATTGACGTTTACGTCAACGTCAGTTTAACGGAAAGCCCTGCATGACCCCATCGTCCAAAGACCCGCTCGAAGCGCGGCTTCACTATCCCCTGGGGAATGCGATGCCCGAGACCGGCGGCACGCTGACCGTGGCACCGGGCGTGAAGTGGATCCGCATGGCGCTGCCGTTCGCGCTGGACCACATCAACCTCTGGCTGCTGCGCGACTCGCTGGATGGCGCGGAGGGCTGGACCGTGGTGGACTGCTGCATCAGCCGCGACGAGGCGAAGGCGCAGTGGGAGCAGCTCTTTGCCAACGAGCTGGACGGCCTGCCGGTGCTGCGCGTGATCGTCACCCACATGCACCCGGACCACATCGGCCTGGCGCACTGGCTGTGCGAACGGTGGAACTGCATGTTGTGGGTGAGCGCCACCGACTACAACTCGGCCCGCATCGGCTCACAGAGCACCACCGGTTTTGGCGGTGCCAGCGCGGCCGACTTCTTCGCGGCCCACGGCATGACCGACCCCGACAGCCTGGAAAAAATCCGCGACCGCGCCAGCTACTACCCCAGCATGGTGCCGGCGGTGCCGCGCCGGTTTCGCCGCCTCATGGACGGGCAACGGGTGCGCATCGGCGGGCGCGACTGGCGCTGCATCAGCGGCTACGGCCACGCACCCGAACACATGGCCTTGTACTGCGATCCACTGCAGGTGCTGATCAGCGGCGACATGGTGCTGCCGCGCATCAGCACCAATGTGAGCGTGTACGACGTGGAGCCCGAGAGCGATCCACTGCTGCAGTTCCTGGAATCGCTCGACAAATACCTGCCGCTGCCCGAGGCCACGCTGGTGCTGCCTTCGCACGGCAAACCCTTCACCGGCCTGCACCAGCGCATCCAGCAACTGAAGGACCACCACGCCGAGCGCCTGGCCGAACTGCTGGACGCCTGCCGCGCGGCGCCTTGCAGCGGAGCCGATGCCGTGGCCGTGCTGTTCCGGCGCCCGCTGGACCTGCACCAGACCACCTTTGCCATGGGCGAAGCGGTGGCGCACCTGCACCGGCTGTGGTTCGGCGGGCAGGTGCGGCGCGAGCGCGATGCGGAGGGCATCT
>PNMN01000311.1 GCA_013823655.1 Comamonadaceae bacterium
CGGGCGCTGAACGACCGCACGGGAGTGGCGGCTCCAAAGCCGGGAGAAATTGGAATCTGACCCCGATTTCTGGGCGCGGGAATGGGAGAATCAAAGCATGACCGCTCCAGCCCCCCAGACCCTCACCATCACCCGCCCCGACGACTGGCACCTGCACGTGCGCGACGGCGAAGCCCTGCGCACCGTGGTGCCGCACACCGCCGCCCAGTTCGGCCGCGCCATCATCATGCCCAATCTGAGGCCGCCGGTCACCACCGCGGCCCAGGCGCTGGCGTATGCCGAGCGCATCCGCGCCGCCGTGCCGGCCGGCATGGCCTTCGAGCCGCTCATGACGCTGTACCTCACCGACAACCTGCCGGCCGAGGAGATCGCCCGCGCCAAGGACGCCGGCGTGGTCGCTGCCAAGCTCTACCCGGCCGGCGCCACCACCCACAGCGACGCGGGCGTGACCGACATCCGCAAGACCTACCAGACGCTGGAAGCGATGCAGAAGGCAGGCCTGCTGCTGCTGATACACGGCGAAGTGACCAGCCCCGACATCGACCTGTTCGACCGCGAAGCCGTGTTCATTGAACAACAGCTCGAACCGCTGCGCCGCGACTTCCCCGGCCTGAAGATCGTGCTGGAGCACATCACCACCAAAGAAGCCGCGCTGTACGTGGCCGAGGCCGATGCGAACCTGGCCGCCACCATCACCGTGCACCACCTGCTCTACAACCGCAACGCCCTCTTCACCGGCGGCATCCGGCCGCACTACTACTGCCTGCCGGTCTTGAAGCGCGAAACCCACCGCCAGGCCCTGGTGGCCGCCGCCACATCGGGCAACACCAAATTCTTCCTCGGCACCGACAGTGCCCCGCACCCGGCCCACCTGAAAGAGCACGCCACCGGCTGCGCCGGCTGCTACACCGCGCACGCCGCCATGGAGATGTACGCCGAAGCCTTTGAAGCCGCAGGCGCGCTGGACAAGCTGGAAGCTTTTGCCAGCTTCTTCGGCGCCGACTTCTACGGCCTGCCGCGCAACCACGGCACCATCACGCTGCGGCGCGAAAGCTGGACGCCGCCCGAGAGCTTTGCCTTCGGCCAGGCACAGCTCAAGCCGCTGCGCTCGGGCGAGGCGCTGCCCTGGAAGCTGGTGGCCTGATCCGCCATGTGCGCGTTCCGTGAGGCCGCGCAGCGCTGGCCCGCGCCCGACTGGGCGCAGCCCTGGAACGCACCGTTCGCGGCCGACGGCGCAGCGGTGCGCACCGCCTGCGAGCGCGGCGTGCCCCTGCCGCAGGCGCTGACGCAGCGCATCGGCCGCATCGGCCGATGCGGCCCGCGCTTCGTGCCGCAAACCGAGCTGCCCGAAGGCATGGCCTACGAACGGTTCATCTTCGACACCGGCAGCGTGCCCACCCGCGAAGGCCTGCACGACTTCTTCAACGGCCTGGTGTGGATGCGTTTCCCGGCCACCAAGCGCCTGCTCAACCGCCTGCAGGCGGCTGAAATCGCGCAGGCCGGTGTGGGGCAGGTGCGCGGACCGGTGCGCGACGCGATCACCCTGTTCGACGAAAACGCCGTGCTGCTGCAAGCACCCGACGAACTGTGGACCGCGCTGCTCGCGCGCGAGTGGACGCGCCTCTTCGTCGAACTGCGGCCCCTGTGGGCGCAGGCCCGGCTGGTGCTGTTTGGCCACGCTTTGCTGGAGAAGCTGGTGGCGCCCTACAAGTCCATCACCGGGCACGTGGTGCGCGCGCCGGTGCCGCTGGCCCTGGGCGACGACCTGGCCGCCTGGGACGCCTGGCTGGCCGGGCGCCTGAGCGCCGCCGAACTGGCCAGCAAACCCTTCACGCCTCTGCCCGTGCTGGGCCTGCCAGGCTGGTGGCCCGCCAACCAGGACCGCGCTTTCTACGCCGACACCGGCGTGTTTCGCATCCGGCGCCTGCAGGCCTGAGCACATCCCAGGCCCGGCGCAGCCGGTGGCGAACTTTTCCCTGCGCGCACGACCCAAAGCCTCTCAGCCCCAGGCTCAGCCCCAGGCGGCCAGTCCGTGCCGTCTCCCGGCGGTGCCATCGGCGCGGTGAGGTCGGAGTGGGTGCGGAGCTGAGCGCTCATCGCGACCGCCGCTGCGCGCTTGTGTTGCGCTTGAAATCGGGTATCTTGTGCCCACTTTTGTTTTTCAGAGTTTTTCTTTTCCCGGAGCTTTCATGAAACGCATCTTGCTGTTTGTCCTGACCAACCTCGCCGTCATGGCGGTGCTGCTGATCACCACCCGCCTCCTC
>PNMN01000312.1 GCA_013823655.1 Comamonadaceae bacterium
CCCTCCAGCCTGTGACAGACACGCATCGATAAATGGCAACTTCTGTGCCAGTGACAAACCTAGGGTTTTCACGGACCGCCATGGGGTCCTGTAGCGCCTGCACCGACCGTTTTGGGCGTGGTTGGCAGCCAGGAAGTGTCCCGGGCAGCCTGCCTGTCGCGTCACAGTTGTGACAGTGTTCAGAAATGTCGCAACCCGCGTTGCAACACGTGGGCGCGGCTCAGCGCTGGGCGGGCGCTCCGCGGAGCACCTGCTGCTCGTGGCTCGGGTACCACTGTGTGAGGCTGCGGTGCAGTTCGGCCGGCTGGGCTGCCCAGCGGGCAAATCGCTCGGGCACCGGCAGGCGCAGCACCTCACCCAGGTCCAGGCCCTGCTCCGCGCTGCCCTGCATCTGCGCGGTGAGCCACTGCAGCCAGTCGCGGGTTTGCGCCAGGCCGGCAAGACCGGTGTGCACCGGACCGTGGCTGGGCACCACGGTGCGGAAGTGACCCGCCGAATGCCATTGCGCCATCGTGTCCAGGCTGGCAATCCAGCGCGCAAAGTGAGCGTGCGGCGTGGTGGGCACCCGCTCCGCAAACACCAGCCCGCCGGCGAACAGCACGCCCGTGGTGTGGTCGATCAGCACCAGATCGTCGTCCGTGTGGCCTTGCAGGCGGCGCAGCTCCAGCCGGTGGCCACCGAGCTGCAGCGTCAGCGGCAGCGTCTTGGGGTCGATGGCTTCGCGCGCCGGGGTCGACTCGGTCCCCTTCATCCAGTCGCCGCACAGGCGGTACAGGTTGTCGGCGTAGATCTGGCCTTCGGCCTGCATGCCGGCGATACTCCCGGTCAGCGCCTGTGTGGGCCGGTCGGCCCATGCCTGGTTGCCAAAAAAATAGTCGGGGTGCAGGTTGAGTTCGATCACGCGCCGCACCGGCTCGCGCGTGACGCGTTCGATGGCCTTGCGCTGCTGCTCGCCGTACAGGCGCGAAGGGCCGGTGTTGACCACCACCACGCCGTCGCCGGTGACGATGAAACCGGTGTTGATGATGTTGCAGCCGTTGGCGCGCGTGAAGTCGGCCACCTCGCCTTCGATCACCCAGGTGCCGGGCGCGATCTGCCGCGGCTGCAGGTCGTAGTCGAGCCGAGCCAGGTCAGGCTTGGAAGCGAATCGCGGCACCGGCACGTTCTGCGCCAGCGCAGCGCTGGTGGCCAGGGCCAAAAGGATCCACGGCAGGCGTCTCAACCGGAGCGCCCTCCGATCCGGCGCCGGGCCGCCCCAAGCCGGATCAGCCCCCTCGGGGGGCAGCGACCCGCGCAGCGGCGGAGCGTGGGGGCTCATGCCACCACCTCGGCATCGATGCGGTTGCCGTTGTTGTCGCGCCCGACCAGGCGAAAGGCTTTGGGGGACTGCGGGGGCAGTTCAAAGGTGATGAGCGGGTTTTCCGACACCGGCTCGTGCAGGGCGATGCGCCACCAGGGTTGGCCGACGCTGTCGAGCAGTTGCAGGTCTTCGATGTAGAAGGCCGGAATGCCGGCCACCAGCCCGGTGTCCATGGGGTGCATCACACGCAGGCGAAGACGGCGGCTGCCTTCCAGCACATTGTTGAAAAACCGCGCCTGCACCTGGCCTAGGGTCTTGCTCCAGGAACCGTCGGCGCGCGTGACGCCGGGCACCGTGCAGCCGCCGCCCGCCGCCTGCACCCAGGTGCTGCCCACATGCCACTGACCGTCCTTGGTCTGCACAAAGGCGCGCACCGGAGACGCCTGCTCCAGCCGGATGCGAAAGGCCAGCATGGGCAGCGCGCGCAGCGGTTCGAAGTCGAGCACCTGGCGCACCGGGTTGCGGTCCACCGACACCTTGATGCGCGCCACACCGCCACCCACTTTGTCGAGGCCCCGCGCGTCCACCATCAGCGGCACGTTCATCGCGTCGTCGGCAAAGGCCGGGCCTTTGACCTTCACCGTGTCGGAAAACTTCGCCTGTGCCTTGCCGATGGTCTGCTCGCGCAGGCTCGGGTACTGCATGGAACCCAGCGGGTCGCCGCCGGTCTGGTCGTCTTGCGCCAGCGCCAATGGACTCAGCACGCAACCAGCGAATCCGGTGAGCAGATATCGACGTTCAATGTTCATGGCAGCGCCTCAGCGTCGGGTTGGGTCGGAGCGCGTGTCTGGTCGAGCACGCACCGTGGAGCCGGCTTCGCCGGGCCACTGGTGTGGCCCCCCCCCTGGGGCATATGCGCTAACTTAATATGATTCATTTTGC
>PNMN01000313.1 GCA_013823655.1 Comamonadaceae bacterium
AGGTCGTTCATGGCCGGGCCGGTGCCGCGGTAGGCGATGGTCGCCATGGATTTGTCCAGCTTCACGGCCGACTGCCACATCAGGCCGCACAGGTGCGAGGCGGAACCCAGGCCGGCGTGGGCCAGGTTGAGCTTGCCGCCGTTGGCGCGGATGTAATTCTCGAAATCGCGGTAGGTGTTGGCCGGCAGCTTGGGGGCGCCCAGCAGCGTCATGGGCACATCGTTGATCATGCCCAGGTATTCGAAGTCTTCCAGCGGCTTGAAAGCCTGTTGGCGGTACAGGCTGGTGGTGGCGGCCATGCCGATGTGCCAGACCAGCAGGGTGTGGCCATCGGGCGCGGCGCGGGCCACCTTGGTCGCACCGATGGTGCCACCGGCACCGGCGGCGTTTTCCACCACGATGGTGGCGCCGCCCAGCGGCTTGCGCAGGGCTTCGGCCAGGTGGCGTGCCACCAGGTCGGTCGGGCCGCCGGCAGCGAAAGGCACCACCAGCGTGATGGGCTTGCTGGGGAAAGCCTGTGCAAACGCACTGGCCGAGACAGCGGCGGTCAGGCTGAGCGCCAGAATCTTTTTCATAGGGTCTCCAGAGGGGTTGATCAACTTGAGCATGGTAGCTGTGCGGACCGGGCGAAGAATCGCGGAAAGTACTTAGCAGACCACCGGGGGAAACCCTGTGCCAGGGGCGCGGTGGCTCACTGGTAGCTGCGCGCGTCCTCGATCACCTTGCCGTCGTTGGGCAGGCTGCCCGGGCGCACCACCTGCACCTGGCCACGCAGCTTGGTGACTTCGCGCATGGCCTCTTCCAGCTTCTCGCGCAGGCCGTTGCCCACCTCGGTGGCCTCGACCTGCAGGCACATCTGGTCGTTCGCCATTTCGCCGCTGACCACCAGGCGCGCCTTTTTCACTTCCGGGAACCGCTGGGCAATGTCGGCCACCTGCGAGGGGTGCACGAACATGCCCTTGATCTTGGTGGTCTGGTCGGCGCGGCCCATCCAGCCCTTGATGCGCGGCGCGGTGCGACCGGTGGGGCATTGGCCGGGCAGGATGGCCGAGAGGTCGCCGGTGCCAAAGCGGATCAGCGGGTAGGCGGTGTTCAGCGTGGTCACCACCAGCTCACCGACTTCGCCGTCATCCACCGGCGTGCCGGTGCCCGGGCGCACGATTTCCACGATCACGCCCTCGTCGAGCACCAGGCCTTCGCGCGCTTGCGTTTCATAAGCCACCAGGCCGAGGTCGGCGGTGGCGTAGGTCTGGTACACGTCCACACCGCGCTCCTTGAACCAGGCCGTCAGGCTGGGCGGGCAGGCTTCGCCGCCGACGCAAGCCTTGGTCAGGCTGCGGATCTGGGTGCCGGTCTCGGCGGCTTTCTCCAGCAGGATGCGCAGGAAGCTCGGTGTGCCGGTGTAGCCGTCGGGCTTCAAGTCCACCATGGCTTCCAGCTGCTGCTCGGTCTGGCCCGTGCCGGCCGGGAACACGGTGCAACCCACCGCGTGCGCACCCGATTCGAGGATGAAGGCGCCCGGCGTCATGTGGTAGCTGAAGCTGTTGTGCACCAGCTCGCCGGCGCGGAAGCCCGCAGCAAACAAGGCACGGCCGGCACGCCAGTAATCCTGGGTGGCGCCTTCGGGTTCGTAGATCGGGCCGGGCGACGCAAAGATGCGCGACATCGCCGGCGCACCAGCGCGGAAAAACCGCCAAAGGCATCGTGCTGCCGCTTGGCCTTCTGGCGTTCCAGCAGCTCGCTCTTGCGCGTGACCGGGATGCGGGTCAGCGCCGCGCGGCTGCGGATGCCCGAGACGTCGATGTCGCGCAGGATGTCGGCAAACGCCGCGCTGTTCTGCTTGGCATGGGCCAGCTGGCCCGGCAGTGCGGCCAGCTGGGCGGCTTCACGCTGATCAGGGGAGCGTGTTTCCAGAGCGTCGAAGAAGTCGGTCATGTCGATATCCACAAAAGGTGGAGAGAGGGGCCTTGAACCAAGAACGCAGTGGAACCGGCTTTGCCGGGCCACTCGCGTTGCCCCCTTGAGGGGGTGACGCCGCAGGCGGCGCGGGGGTGCTCGCTACGCGAGCCACCTTTTTCTGCGCTTGTAGCTCTTCACGTCCTTGAAGCTCTTGCGCTCGCCGCCGCCCATGCCGAGGTAAAACTCTTTCACGTCTTCGTTGTTGCGCAGGTCCGAGGCCAGGCCGTCCATCACGATGCGGCCGCTCTCCATGATGTAGCCGTAGTCGGCGTACTTCAG
>PNMN01000314.1 GCA_013823655.1 Comamonadaceae bacterium
GCGCATCCTTGCTGCTGGAGCAGGTGGTGCAGGAGGCGCGGGGCCTGTCGCAGACGATTGCCCGACCGGCCCATGTGATCGAGCCGCAGCCCGGCCCCGAGCTGGAAGTGTCGGGCGTGCGCAGCGAACTGCAGAGCGCCATGTCCAACCTGTTGAGCAATGCCGTGCGTTACACACCCGGTGGCGGCCCGATCCGGGTCGGCTGGCGTCTGCGGGCCGACGCAGGCGCAGAGTTCTTCGTTGCCGACAGCGGCCCTGGCATCGCCGCAGAGCACTTGCCGCGCCTGACCGAGCGCTTCTACCGCGTGGACCGCAGCCGTTCGCGCGAGACCGGTGGCACCGGCCTGGGGCTGGCCATCGTGAAACACGTGATGCAGCGCCATGGCGGGCAGATCCAGGTGGACAGCGTGGAAGGGCAGGGTTCGATCTTCACCCTGGTGCTGCCCTCGGTGCGGGTGCGCCAACACACGACCGGCTGAAGAGCTCCTGGCGCGGTCAGTCCGCCACGCGCTGGTAGACCAGCAGGCGTTCTTTCCGGTCGGTGAGTCGGCTCACGCTGGCCTTGAAGGCCCATTGGGTGAGGGTGACCCGCTGGTCCAGCGTCGCCTGGCTGTCGGGATTCACCACCATGCTGCGGCAAGCCGGGTCTGTGCCCGCACTCCCCGTGCGCACCAGGGTGAGCCGCCCGTGGTACTGCAGCGCTGCGATCTGTGCCTGATTCAGTCCATCAACCAGCACGCAGCTGTGCTGGGGAACCAGGCTGGCGATGCGGCGCGACACCGGGCCGTAGCTGCGCCCAAAGTCCAGCAACGGCAACCACAGCGTCATCAGCAGCAGCCAGCACAGGGTGGCGCCTGCAGCGGGCAGCACCAGGCTCTTCCAGAGTGCCTGGCGGTGCGCGCCGACGCGCCAGCCCACCAGCCAGATCCAGGCCAGGCTGGCGAGCGTGGCCACGGCAAACAGCCAGAACGAGAACTCGGGCACAAAGCCCGGTGCCAGCTTGGCCACATTGGCCGCCGGTTTGGCCGGCACGCCGGTCTGCATGGCCACCCACACGGTCCAGATCACCAGCGCGCAGCCGGTGAAAAAAATCAGGGTGAACCAGTCGATCAGGGCCGAGACGCTGCGGCTGAGGGTGGGCAAGGCAAATGCTGCGAGTGCCGCCAGCGCGGGCAAGGCCAGCAGCAGGGCACGGTCGAAATCCGGGTTGATGGCACTGTTGAGCACGCACAGGCTGGCCGTCCACAAGGGCAGTGCGATGTGCACCTGGCGCAACTGGCGGCGCCAGCGCCAGAGCGTCCACAAAGCCAGCGGCCAGGCCGGCCAGGTGAACCAGACCAGCAGTCGGCCCCAGCGTTTCCAGTCGGTCGCCTGTGTCGGCGGCTTCACGTCGGGCCAGTGCATCATGCCGCTGAGCGCGGCACCTGCGATCACCAGCGCCAGCAGCACGGCGGCCCAGATCAGTGGCTGGCGTCGCCAGGGCAGGGCGGGTTCGCCTTCGGTGGCGGCGTTCCGACCCGCTGCCACGATCAACAGCAAGCCGCTGCCCACGCACAGGGCGATCCAGGGCGCACCGCTGAGGACCAGCGCCAGCGCAGCGCCCGCCCAGATGAACACGCTGCGCACCGGTTGGCCGAACCCGGGCTGTGCCAGCCGCGCCGCGCCGAAGAGCAGGGCGCTCAACATCGCCAGGCGCGCCAGGTCGGGGGTGGTTTCATGCGACAGCTGGGCCAGGCCCAGGCAGGCAATGAGCGCGAGCAAGGCGGCATCGGCGAGCGTGCGCGCATAGTCCACCGGGTTTGCTTCACCACCAAAGGCAAACGCCACCGGCTGTGCGCTTTTTTGCCGTGCCAGGTGGTACACCGCGTACCAGGTGCAGGCCAGCGTGAGGGCCAGCAGGCCGCCGAACGGGATGCGCGCTGCCACGTCGGCCGACAGGAATGGCAACAGTTTGATGAAGACGGCGCCCAGCCAGTAGGGCAGAGGTCCGGCCTCGTCGACCGACACACCGAGCACCTGCGGGTGCCACCAGCTGCTGCGTCCGGCGGCCATTTCCAGCATCACGCCGAACGCCGACAGATCGGCCTGTTTCCAGGGTTCGCGGCCCAGGAAGCCGGGCAGCACATAGGCGATGCAAAACAGGATGAGCGCGAGCCGGGGCAGGCGGCGCACGGCCGATTGCGGGACGATGGCAGGGGTGGACAGAATCACTGCGGGGAATATACAGGGC
>PNMN01000315.1 GCA_013823655.1 Comamonadaceae bacterium
GGACCTCTGGAACGGCCACCCCTGCTGCGCCTTCGGCACCAGCACCGAGTTCATCCAGAAGAACCCCAACACCTTTGCCGCGCTGTACCGCGCCGTGCTCACCTCGGCCGCCATGGCGCGCCAGCCCAAGAACCGCGAACTCATCGCCAAGGTCATCGCACCGGCCCAGTACCTCAACCAGCCCGAAGCGGTGCTGATGCAGGTGCTGACCGGCAAGTTCGCCGACGGCCTGGGCAAGGTGCAGAACGTGCCCGACCGCGCCGACTTCGACCCCATGCCCTGGCAGAGCATGGCCGTGTGGATGCTCACGCAGATGAAGCGCTGGGGTTATGTGAAAGGCGAGGTGGACTACAAGGCCATCGCCGAAAAGGTGTTCCTGATCACCGACGCGCGCAAGCACATGAAGGACCTGGGCATGCCGTTCACCGCCGGTCCGACCTACGCCAAGCACACCATCATGGGCAAGGAGTTCGACCCGGCCAAGGCCGACGCGTACCTCAAGAGCTTCGCGATCTCGAAGGCATGACCATGACGACCCCCACGCTCATTGCATTCGCTGCCCCCCGAGGGGGCTCCAGCCTCCTTGAGGCGGCTCGGCGGAGGCTGCCATGAAAACCGTCAGCCTCAACCTGCGCGCGGCGGTGGTCTCGCTGCTGCTGCTGGTGTGCTTCGTGGGCGCCTGGCAGCTGGCGACCACCGGGCCGTCGGTCGGCGGGTCGTCGGCCGGCATGACGGCCGAGGAGATCGAGTACGCCAAGATGATGGGCAAGGACCCCGGGGCCGCAAAAAGCAGCGGCTTCCCGCCCCCCATCGAGGTGGCCAAGGCCAGCTGGGGCCACCTGTCCGACCCCTTCTACGACAAGGGGCCGAACGACAAGGGCATCGGCATCCAGCTGGCGCATTCGCTGGCGCGGGTGGGCTTGGGCTTTCTGCTGGCCATGGCGGTGGCGCTGCCGCTGGGCTTTGTCATCGGCATGTCGCCACTGATGCAGAAAGCCTTCAACCCCTTCGTGCAGGTCTTGAAGCCCATCAGCCCGCTGGCCTGGATGCCGCTGGCGCTCTACACCCTCAAAGACTCCGACGTCAGCGGCATCTTCGTCATCTTCATCTGCTCGATCTGGCCGATGCTGATCAACACCGCCTTCGGCGTCGCCTCGGTCAAACGCGAATGGCTCAACGTGGCCAGCACGCTCGAAGTCAACCCGATCCGCAAGGCCTTCCAGGTCATCCTGCCCGCCGCGGCGCCCACCATCCTCACCGGCATGCGCATCAGCATGGGCATCGCCTGGCTGGTGATCGTGGCCGCCGAGATGCTGGTCGGCGGCACCGGCGTCGGCTACTTCGTGTGGAACGAGTGGAACAACCTGTCGCTGACCAACGTGATTTTTGCGGTGCTGCTGATCGGTGTGGTCGGCATGTTGCTGGACCTGATGTTCGCGCAGCTGCAGAAGGCGGTGACCTATGTGGAGTGATGCCAGCGTGCGCGAAAGCGCAGCCCTTGCAGCGCCTTTGAACGCCCCCACCGAAAAGGCTTCCCCCATGTCCGGTTTCCTCAAAGTCGAGCAGCTCGCCAAGGCCTACCAGGCCGACAAGCCGGTGTTCGCCGACGTCTCGTTCACCATCGACAAGGGCGAGTTCGTCTGCATCATCGGCCACAGCGGCTGCGGCAAGACCACCATCCTCAACGTGCTCGCGGGGCTGGACACCGCCACCAGCGGCCACTGTTTCATGGACGGCCGCGAGATCGCCGGCCCCAGCCTGGAACGCGGCGTGGTGTTCCAGAGCCACGCGCTCATGCCGTGGCTGACGGTGCGGCAGAACATCGCCTTTGCGGTCAAATCGCGCTGGCCCGAGTGGAAGGCGGCGCAGGTCAACGTGCACGTCGAAAAGTTCGTCACGCTGGTCGGTCTGCTGCCCGCCATCGACAAGAAGCCCAGCCAGCTCTCGGGCGGCATGAAGCAGCGCGTGGGCATTGCCCGTGCCTTCGCCATCCAGCCCAAGATGCTGCTACTCGACGAGCCCTTCGGCGCACTCGACGCACTCACGCGCGGCACCATCCAGGACGAGCTGATGGGCATCGTGCGCGAGACGCAGCAGACCGTTTTCATGATCACCCACGACGTGGACGAAGCCATCCTGCTGGCCGACCGCATCCTGCTCATGACCAACGGCCAGGAGACCGGGCAGGGCTACCGCCCCGGCGGCATGGCCGAGGTGGTGGTCAAT
>PNMN01000316.1 GCA_013823655.1 Comamonadaceae bacterium
CCCGCGCAGTTCGTGCAGGCTGAGTTGCTGGATCGGCACACCATCCAGCGCGATCACACCCGAGGCCGGGTCGTAGTAGCGCAGCAGCAGGCCGAACACCGTGCTCTTGCCCGCGCCGCTGGGGCCGACCAGTGCCACCGTCTGGCCGGGCTTCACGTCGAGCGTGAAGCCGGACAAGGCCGCCTGCGCCGGGCGCGAAGGGTAATGAAACGTGATGTGGTCGAACCGCAGCGCGCTGCCGCCCGGCGGCGTGGCGGGGGTCTGCGGCACGGCGGGCGATTGCACCGGCGAGGCCAGGGCCAGCAGCTCCATCAGCCGCTCGCTCGCGCCCGCCGCGCGCAACAGGTCGCCGTAGACCTCGCCCAGCACGGCCACCGCGCCGGCCAGGATGACGATGTAGACCACCGTCTGACCCAGGTGCCCGGCAGTGATCTCGCCGGCGATGACGGCCTGCGTGCCCTGGTACAGGCCCCACAGCAGCAGGGCCGCTGTGCTGATGATGATGAACGCCACCAGCCCGGCGCGTGCCCGACTGCGCTTGACCGCCGTGCCGAAGGCCTGTTCGGTCGAGTCGGCAAAACGCCGCGCCTCGCGGTCTTCGGCGGTGTAGCTCTGCACGATGGGAATGGCGTTGAGCACCTCGGCCGCGATCGCGCTGCTGTCGGCCACGCGGTCCTGGCTGGCGCGCGAGAGTTTGCGAACGCGTCGGCCAAACCACATGCTGGGCAGCACCACCAGCAAAATAATCAGCGAGACCTGCAGCATCACATACGGGTTGGTCCACACCAGCATGATCAGCGCGCCGATGCCCATCACCGCGTTGCGCAGGCCCATGGACAGCGAAGAGCCCACCACGGTCTGCACCAGCGTCGTGTCGGTGGTCAGGCGCGAGAGCACTTCGCCGGTCTGCGTGGTCTCGAAAAACTGCGGGCTCTGGCGCAGCACATGGCTGTAGACCGCGTTGCGCAGGTCGGCGGTGATGCGCTCGCCCAGCCAGCTCACCAGATAGAAGCGGGCCGCAGAGAACACCCCCAATGCCACCGCCACACCGAACAGCTGCAGGAAATGCCCGCGCAGCGCCACCGCCTGTGCGCCCCGGTCGGCGGTGACCAGGCCGCCGTCGATCAGATGGCGCAAGGCGACTGGAAACAGCAGCGTGGCCGCCGCTGCGAGCACCAGAAACAGCACCGCCAGCCCGATCTGCAGGCGGTAGGGCCGCATGAACGGGCGCAGACCACCCAGCGATGTGGGGGTCTGGGATTTGGGTCGTTCGGTGGGAGATGGCGCACTCATGCGGGCGAGTGTGCCGGGTTTTGCGCGCGGGCGTTGCCGCATGAGTCAACGAAGGGCCGCGCCCGAGTTGACTCCCCCCCAGGTGGACGACGCATGTCGTCGGCCTGGGGGCGCTCTCAGGCGGACTGGCCGCTGCCTTGCGCCAGCAGCCGGGTGTGGACCTGTTCGAGCTGGCCGATGAGCACGTCCATCTGCGCCATGAACTGTTCGCGGCTGGCGTGCGGGCTGCGCGTGATCAGCTCGGTGGAGCGCTCGGCCAGAGCGTGCTCGCCCGCCTGCCGAGCCCAGCGCCGCACCTCGCAGTAGGCGAGCAGGGCCAGCCGACTCATGTCATCGCTGCGGCGGGCGTGCTGCAGATCCCCGAGCAAGTCCTCAAGGCTGAGCTGAAGGGGGTCGGTGGAGGTATTCATGTTGCAGTGCAGCATAACCGATCTGGCGATCTGTGCAGGCTCTTTCGTCGAATTAGAGGAACCCCTCTTCTGGGAGAAAGTGTCATAGGGTGTCATCAGGTGTCATGGATGCCTCTCGGGCGGGCAGAACACACCGTGGTTGGATGTGCTGGCGGTGGCATGATCCCGGGATGTTCATACACCTGCGCCTGCACACCGAATTTTCCGTCGTGGACGGCACCAACCGCATCGACGATGTGGTGGCCGCGGCCGTTGCCGACGGCCAGCCCGCGCTGGCCATCACCGACCTGAACAACCTGTTCGGTGCCGTCAAGTTCTACAAGGCCGCGCGCGGTGCGGGCGTCAAACCCCTGATCGGTGCCGAGGTCATGTTGCAGGGCTTCAGCGACGAAACGCCGGGTGCCATGCCGGGCAGCCACCAGCCGGTGGCGCCGCGCGTGATCCTGCTGGTGCAGGACAAGCAGGGCTACCTGAACCTGAGCGAACTGCTGGCGCGCGCCTGGACGC
>PNMN01000317.1 GCA_013823655.1 Comamonadaceae bacterium
TTTTTTCTTGTCTGGTGCTGGGGGCTCGATTCTCGAAACCGTCTTACATCCGCCCTTACATCGGACGGGAAAGAAAAAAGCCTGCTACCGATTAGATAGCAGGCTTTCTTGTGTTTCTCTGGGGTGGCTGATGGGGCTCGAACCCACGACAACAGGAATCACAATCCTGGGCTCTACCAACTGAGCTACAGCCACCGCAAGCCTCAAATTATAGCGCGAAGCGCGGTGCGCTCCCTCAGCGTTTGGATTCGGGTTCGGGCACCTGTATCTTGACCTTGAAACGCTCTTTGAGTGTGTCGTAGTAGGCCTGCCCTTCGGCAGACGACCACCACTGGCCGTACTGCTGGACTTCCTGGGCCTGCACCTGGGCGTCGCGGGGTTCGCGCGGCAGCACCTTGTCGACGCGAACCACGGCATAACCCTGCCCACCCAGGTCCACACCGACCCAGGTCGGCAGCTTTTTCGGGTCGGCGCTGAGCGCAGCGTTCAGCACCGGCTGGGACAGGCCTTGCGCACTGTCGCGCGCCACAGTCACCGGGGCGGGCATGCCCGCAACATCGCCACCGGCTTTCCAGGCAGCCAGCTTCTTGCCGCCCTCTTCGCGGGCCAGTTCGGCCGAGCGCTGCGCCACCAGGCGCGTGCGCACCTGGTCACGCACTTCGGCCAGGGGCATCGTGCGGGCCGGTGTGTACCGCACCACGCGGGCGGCCGTGAGCTGGCTGGCGCCGGTTTCGATCGCTTCGGTGTTGCGCTTTTTCTCCACCGAATCCGGCGCAAAGATGGCGGCGAGCAGGTTTTGATTGCCGAGCACGCCAGCGTCTGGTCTGGCTTCGCGGGTCAGGCCGCTGGCGGTTTGCACCGTCAGCTTCAGGCGCTCGGCGGTGGGCTGAAGGCTGTCGGCCTGCTCGTAGACCAGGTTGCTGAAAACCTCGGCGCTGTCGGCAAACAGTTTCTGGGCCTGCTGCCTTTTCAGGTCGGCCTCGATCTCGGGCCGCATGGCTTCGAAGCTGCGCATCGCTGGCGCCTTGATGTCGGTGAGCTGGATGATGTGGAAACCGAAATCGCTTTCGACCAGGTCGGAGATCGCTCCCTTCTGCAGAGCGAAGACCGCATCCTCGAAGGGTTTGACCATGGCGCCCCGGGCAAAGAAATCGAGATCGCCACCTTTGGCCGCAGAGCCCGGATCCTGCGAGTGCGTCTTGGCCAGCTCGCCGAATTTTGAAGGATCCTGGCGCAACTGGGCGAGCAGCTCCTGCGCGCGCTGGCGCACGGCGTCTTTCTCGGTCGCCGGAGCGCCCTGGGGCACGGTGAGCAGGATGTGGCTGGCACGGCGCTCTTCGCCGCCAGAGAGACGGCTGGCGTTCTGCTCGTGGTAGGCGCGCAAGTCGGACTCGTTCAGGACCACGGTTTTGGCCAGGGCTGCGGCGTCGAGCACCAGGTACTCCACATCGGCCTGTTCCGGCGCCTGAAACAGCGCCGGGTTGTTGGCGTAGAAGGTCTGGATGTCGGCGTCGCTCGGGTTGACACTGGCGGCGAAATCGCTGGCGTTGAACCGCTGGACACTCACTTCGCGGCGTTCAAAAAATGCATTGAGCGATACCTGGGCCAGCGCAGCGGGTGTGAAGCCCGAGCCGGTGATGCCCTGGGTCACCTGGCGCCGGGACAGGTCGGCGCGCACCTGCGCTTCGAACATCTCGGGTGTCATGCCCTGGCGCCCCAGCAGGGCACGATAGGCTTCCACGTCCAGGGTTCCATCGGGTCGGCGCAGCGAGGCGATGGTCTCGTTTTGCTGCAGCTCTCGGGCCAGGCGCTGGTCGCTGGTGTGGAAGTGCAGTTTTTGCGCGGCCGCCGCCAGCACGCGATCCCTCACCATGCGTTCCAGCGTCGCGTAGCGCGCCTCTTCGCTGTCGAGCAGCTTGGCGTCGATGGAGGGCATGGCTTCGCGCAGTCGCTGGGCTTCGGCCTGGTGGGCCTGGTCCCATTCGATCTGGGTGATGTCCTGGCCATCCACGGTGGCCACGGTCTCGCCCTGGCTGTCAACATCGGTGAAACCCTGCACGCCGAACAGCACGAAGCTGGGAATGATCAGGATCATCAAAAAGCCCATCAGGTACTTTTTGTGATTGCGGATGGAATCGAACATGCCTTGAATCCTGAAACAACAAACTGACAAACAAACACGAACACGCACGCCTGGTGGCAAC
>PNMN01000318.1 GCA_013823655.1 Comamonadaceae bacterium
CCGCCACGCCCGGCGACTCGAAGGTCCGGCGCAAGGCAACATCACCATCTTCTGGTTCGACCACGGCTGGTTCTGGTTCATTCCCCTCACGCATGACACCACCAGCGTGGGCATGGTGACCTGGCCCTACCACATGAAAACCAAGGCATCGCGCAGCCTGCAGCAGTTCCTGATGGACAACATCGCCTGCTGCGCCGGACTCCAGGAACGCTTGCACAACGCCAGCCTGGTCAACGAGGTGGAGGCCACCGGCAACTTCTCCTACATCTCGCAGAGCAACCACGGCCCCAACTACCTGATGCTGGGTGACGCCTACGCCTTCATCGACCCGGTGTTTTCTTCCGGCGTCTGGCTGGCCATGAACAGCGGCATGGTTGGCGCCGAAACCATCGACACCTGCCTGCAACATCCCGGAAAACAGGCCGCCGCGCTCAAACGCTTCGACCGCCTGATGCGCCATGGCCCGAATGAACTCTCATGGTTCATCTACCGCGTGACCAACCCCATCATGCGCGACTTTTTCATGCAACCAAAGAACATGTTCCGGGTCAAGGAGGCGCTGCTCTCGGTGCTGGCGGGCGACATCTTCGGCAAGACGCCCATATGGCGCTCTCTCTTTATCTTCAAAATGCTTTACTACGGCGCCAATCTGGTGCAGCCCCAGCGCGCCTTCATGGCCTGGAAACGGCGCCGTTTCAACATCCGCAAGGTGGATGACCCGGCCATGTACAACGCATGACCCATCGCCACACTTCTTGCCCCGCAGGCCGGTGGCCGCAACGAAGCCTGCACGCCTTGCGCGCGGGCGTGGCCCTCTGGCTGATCGGCGCTGCGTCGCTGGCCAGTGCGGTCGAAGAAAAACCGCTGTGGGAAGTCGGCCTGGGCGTGGCCACGGTGAGCTTTCCAGCCTACCGCGGCTCTGACCAGAACCACACTTTTGTGCTGCCTGCGCCCTATTTCGTCTACCGGGGCGAGTTCCTCAAGGCCGATCGCCAGGGTCTGCGCGCCCAACTGTTCGAAACAGACCGCCTGGAACTCACCTTCTCGGGCGCGCTGTCGCCCCCGGCGTCCAGCGAAAAAATCCGAGCCCGTTCCGGCATGCCCGATCTGGACGCGAATTTTGAACTGGGTCCCCAGATCGACCTGACGCTCTGGCGGTCCACAGACCGCGCGCGCCAAGTCCAGTTGCTGCTGCCGCTGCGGGCCGCCTTCACCCTGGAGAGCCGACCCAAAAGCATCGGCTGGGTCTTGCATCCCAAGCTCAACCTGGACATCACCGATGTCCAGGGCCTGCCGGGCTGGAACCTCGGCCTGCAAGCCGGCCCGCTGTTTGGCGACCGGCGCCAGCACAGCTACTTCTACGGCGTCAACAGCGCCTTCGCCACGCCCCAACGCCCCGCCTACCAGGCACCCGGGGGTTACGCGGGCATGCAGTACCTCGCGGGCGTCTCAAAACGCTACGCCGGGCACTGGGTGGGCGCCTTCCTGCGCTACGACCACCTGGGCGGCGCCCGCTTCGAAAACAGCCCGCTGGTGCGCACGCGCAACTACCTGGCCGCCGGGGTGGCCGTTACCTGGATCCTGGGCGAATCCACGACCCGCGTGATGTTCGATGAGTGAACGGCTTCTGTCGCGCAGCCCTCTGTGGGTCCTGTACGAACATCTCGCCATGGGCATCGGCCTGGGCAGCCTGGCGGCCATCTGTCTGGCCTGGCTGCCCTTTGCCATGCTGCTGCACCCGCTGCTGCCGCGCCCGCTGGGTCAGGCCCTCGGGCGGCAGGTGATCATGCGCGGCTTCCGCCTCTACCTGCACATCCTGCGCACCCTGTGCGCCTGCCGCTTCGATCTCGACGAGCTCGATCGCCTGCGCGACGCCGGCCCGCTGATCATTGCGGCCAACCACCCCTCGCTGCTCGACGTGGTGCTGATCGTCTCGCGCCTGCCCAACGCGGTCTGCGTGATGAAGGCCTCGCTGATGGACAACCTGCTGTTCGGCTCGGCCGCCCGCATCGCCCGCTACGTGCGCAACGACGGCGCCCTGCAGATCATCAAGCAGAGCCACGCCGCACTGCGGGAGGGTGCCCAGATCGTGATCTTCCCGGAGGGGTCACGCACCCTGCAGACCCCGATCGACGCCATCACGCCCACGCTCGGCATGATCGCCCGGCGCTCCAGCACG
>PNMN01000319.1 GCA_013823655.1 Comamonadaceae bacterium
CTGGAGTACCTTCGCCCTGCGGGCTGCGGTGCGAGCTGGCTTGGGAGCGGCCCGGCGCTGCGCTCATGGCATCGACCCGAAGTTCGTTGAACGGATTTTAGATCGATCCATTGAAACAGACAAACATCAGGGCAACAACACCGTGCAACCCGTGGTGGCGCGGCTCTCCAGGCTGCGGTGGGCCTGCTGCACATCGGCCAGCGCAAAGCGCTGGTCGATGCGGATCTTCACCTGCCCGCTGGCCACCACCGCGAACAGATCGTCGGCCATGGCCTGCGTGCGCTCGCGGCTGCTGATGTGGGTGAACAGGGTCTGGCGTGTCACGTACAGCGAACCTTTGGGCCCGAGCAGGCCGGGTGCGAACGGTGCCACCGGGCCGCTGGCGTTGCCAAAACTCACCATCAGGCCAAACGGGCGCAGGCAGTCCAGCGACTTGTCGAAGGTGTCCTTGCCCACCGAGTCGTAGACCACCTTCACGCCCTGGCCGCCGGTGATCTGTTTCACGTGGGCGGCAAAGTCTTCCTGCCGATAGTTGATGGCGAACTCGGCGCCATGCTCGCGCGCCAGGGCGCATTTTTCGTCGCTGCCCGCCGTGCCGATCAGGCGCAGCCCCAGCGCCTTCGCCCACTGGCAGGCGATCAGGCCGACGCCGCCGGCAGCGGCATGGAAGAGCACAAAATCGCCCGGCTCCAGCCCTTCCACCGGCTTGCAGCGCTTGAGCAGGTACTGCGCGGTCAGGCCCTTGAGCATCATGGCCGCGCCGGTCTCGAAGCCGATCGCATCGGGCAGTTTGCACACATTCATGGCCGGCATCACGCGCACGTCGCAGTAGCTGCCGGGCGGGTTGGCGGCGTAGGCCGCGCGGTCGCCCACCTGCAGGTGCGTCACGCCCGCGCCCACGGCCTCGATCACACCCGCGCCCTCCATGCCCAGCGCCAGCGGCATGGCGTTGGGATACAGGCCGGTGCGCTGGTAGACGTCGATGAAGTTCAGGCCGATGGCGTGGTGCCGTATGCGCACCTGGCCCGGACCGGGTTCGCCCACGGCCACGGTGTCGATCACCATCTGCTCGGGGCCGCCGGGGGCGTGGATGCGCACGGCGCGGCTGCTGTTCTGGGTCATGCATGTCTCCTGTGTATCTGGGTGCCCGAATGCTGCCACGAAACGGCCTTGTCGCCTGCGCGCCTGCGCGGCAGCCCCGTGCCAGCGCCGGGCATGGCCCAGTGGGTACAGTCCCTGCATGTCTGCCACCGCCCGCCTCACGCCGCCCACCATCGCCCTGCTGCTGATACCGCCCCTCATGTGGGCCGGCAACGCGGTGGTGGGCCGGCTGATGCAGGACACCATCCCGCCCGTCACCTTCAACCTGTTGCGCTGGGTGATCGCCGGCGCTTTGCTGCTGCCGCTGGCGGCCTGGGTGCTGCGCCCCGGCAGCGGCCTGTGGCCGCACCGGCGCCGCTTTGCCCTGCTGGGCCTGCTGGGCGTGGGGCTGTACAACGCGCTGCAGTACATGGCGCTCAAGACCTCCACGCCGATCAACGTCACCCTGGTCGCCTCCAGCATCCCGATCTGGATGCTGCTGCTGGGTCGGGTGCTGTACGGCGTGCCGATTGCGCGGCGCTCGGCCATCGGCGCGGCGCTCTCGCTGGCGGGTGTGGCGGTGGTGCTGTCGCGCGGCGACTGGGCGCAACTGGGCGCGCTGCGCCTGGTCGCGGGTGACGGCTGGATGCTGCTGGCCGCCCTCACCTGGGCCTGGTACAGCTGGCTGCTGGTGCGTCCGCCCGCAGGCGGCTACCCGGCCAACATCAAGGCCGACTGGGCCGCCTTCCTGATGGCGCAGATCGTCTTCGGTCTGGGCTGGTCGAGCCTGATGACGGCGGGTGAATGGCTGACCTTGCCGCCCGCGCCAGCAGGCCACATCCAGTGGGGCTGGCCGCTGGCCCTGGCGCTGGTCTTCGTGGCCCTCGGCCCGTCGCTGCTGGCCTACCGCAGCTGGGGCATCGGCGTGGTCCGCGTGGGTCCCACGGTCGCGGGTTTTTTCAGCAACCTCACACCGCTGTTCGCCGCCCTCATGTCGGCCACGCTGCTGGGCGAGCTGCCGCAGCTGTACCACGCAGCGGGGTTCGTGCTGATCGTCGGCGGGATCCTGGTGAGTTCGCGGCG
>PNMN01000320.1 GCA_013823655.1 Comamonadaceae bacterium
CGAGGCCAAACACCACGCCCATGTCGTGCTCGACCGTGAGCAGGGTCTTGCCCTCCGTGACTTCGCGGATCAGGTCGATGAAGCGCTTGGTCTCGCTTTTGCTCATGCCCGCCGTGGGCTCGTCGAGCAAGACCACGCCGGCGCCCCCGGCGATGGTGACGCCGATCTCGAGCGCGCGCTGCTCGGCGTAGCTCAGGTTCATGGCCAAGGTGTCGCGTTTTTTCTCCAGCCGCATGAGGTGCAGCAGCGCATCGACGCGCTCGATCACGTCTTCGAGGTCGGCCAGAAACTTGAGGAAGGTGTAGCGGTAGCCCAGGCTCCAGAGCACGGCGCAGCGCAGGTTTTCGAACACGCTCAGCTTGGGGAACAGGTTGGTGATCTGGAAGCTGCGGCTCAGGCCCATGCGGTTGATGGCGTAGGCCGGTTTGCCGTCGATGCGCTGGCCGTTGAGCCAGATTTCGCCGCTGCTGGGCCCAAAGCGCCCGCTCATCAGGTTGAACAGGGTCGATTTGCCGGCCCCGTTGGGGCCGATGATGGCCACCCGCTCCCCAGCGGCCACGGCCAGATCGACGCCACGGATGATCTCGCTCTTGCCAAAGCGCTTGCACACGCCCTTGAGCTCGATCGCATACGGTGCGGCGCTGCTCATGCGGTCTCCCGGCGTTTGATTTCTTTTTCGATGTCGGTCTGGATCGCGGCCCACTGCTGGCTGAAGCTGCGCCTGCAGAGCTCGAACAGGCCAAAGCTGGTGAGCGCCACGAACACGGCCCCGAACCAGACATCGAGATCGAGCGTGTTGAGCGACATGCCGAGGAACGGCACCACATCACCCATGGCGGTGCCCAGTTGCAGGTGGTAGATCATCTCGATCAGCGCCCCCAGGCTGACCAGCAGCGCCAGCGCCGTGGCCCCGAGCCCGAGGTAACTGGCCCAGAGCTCGCCCAAGCGGCCAAACATGGCCAGGCGCAGGTTCATCATGATCAGCCCGGCGATGCCGCCCGGGGCGTACATCACCATGAAGACGAAGATCAGCCCGAGGTAGAGCATCCAGGCCTTGGTGATTTCGGAGAACATCACGAACGCCAACACCATCAGGATGCCGCCGATGATGGGGCCAAAGAAAAAGGTCACGCCGCCCAGAAAGGCAAACAGCAGGTAGGAGCCGGAGCGGATCGGGCCCACCACCTCGGAGGTGACGATCTCGAACAACACCGCCGCCATGCCGCCTGCGATGCCGGCAAAGAAGCCGGCGATCATGAACACCAGGTAGCGCACGGTTTGCGGGTCGTAGCCGATGAACTCGACCCGCTCCGGGTTGTCGCGCACCGCGTTGATGATGCGCCCCAGCGGCGTGCGGGTGTAGGCAAACATCAGCGCCACGCACAGGAAGGTGTACACCGCGATCAGGTAATAGACCTCGATCAGGGGCCCAAAACTGATGCCCCAAAACGGCTCCCCGATCACGCGGTCGGCCGAGACCCCGGCCTCGCCGCCAAAAAAGATGAAAAACACCATCGAGGCGATAAAGATCAGCTCACCCACCCCGAGCGTGATCATGGCAAAGGCGGTGCCGGCTTTTTTGGTCGTCACGTAGCCAAACAGCAAGGCGAAAAACAGCCCGGCCAAGCCGCCGACGAGCGGGATCAGCGCCACCGCCGGCACCGGCAAACCGGCATCGCCCAGCAGCAGCAGCGCATGCATGGCCACATAAGTGCCCAGCCCGGCATAGACGGCGTGACCAAAGCTGAGCATGCCGCCCTGCCCCAGCAGCATGTTGAATGACAGGCAGGCGATGATGGCGATGCCCATCTGCGCCATCATGCTGATGGCAATGCTGCTGTCGAACACCAGCGGTGCCAACAGCAGCACCAAGGCAAAGAGCGACCAGATGAACCAGCGCCCGACATTGATGGGCCGGAATTGATAATACTTGGTGGCGGTCATGGGCTGCGGTCTTTCAGTGATCGCGGTTGCCGAGCAAACCGTGTGGCCTGAAGATCAGCACCAGCACCAGCAGCAAAAAGGGCAGCAGCGGGGCCGCCTTGGACAGTGTGAAGCGCATGAGCTCGTGCGCTTGCGCCTCGGCCGACAGCGCCACCCCCATGGCCAGCAACATGCTGCCCAGCGATTGGTCGATC
>PNMN01000321.1 GCA_013823655.1 Comamonadaceae bacterium
AACCAGCTACAGACCGACAAGATCACCTGCATCGACGAGAACAACCCCTACTTCCGCATGGTGCACAGCACCTGGGGCCAGAAGCTGCGCGAGGTGTTCGACAACATCGAAGACCCGACCTGGGACGGCAGCCACACCGAGGTGCCGCTGATCTGCAACACGGGGCGCAACCAGCCGCTGAAAAAGATCACGAACGCCAAAGAAAAACTTATCTAACCCCCGCGCCGCAGCACGCAGCTCCCCCGCGCCGCCTGCGGCGTCGCCCCCCAGGGGCGACACCAGCCGTCCGGCGAAGCCGGCCCGGCGGTGCCCTTGGTTTGTCCCGTCGCACCGGAGCGATCTTTTCCGAGTCCCCTCCCCGCATGTCTTTGATCATCTTTTCTCACGCCAACAGCTTCCCCGCCAGCACCTACGGCGTGCTGTTCAAGTCGCTGCGTGCGCGCGGCTTCTCGGTGCGGGCGCCAGAGAAGTTCGGCCACGATCCCCAATACCCGGTCACCAGCAACTGGCCGCACCTGGTGCAGCAACTGGCCGACTTTGCGGCAACTGAAATCGAACGCCATGGCCAGCCGAGCTGGCTGGTCGGCCATTCGCTGGGCGGTTTTCTGAGCCTCATGTGCGCGGCCCGCCACCCGCAGCTCGGTGGCCATGGCATCCAGGGCGTGCTGCTGATCGACTCGCCGGTGCTCGGCGGCTGGCGGGCACGGGCGCTGGAGCTGGCCAAGCGCATCCAGCTGGTGGGCTCCATCACCCCTGGCAAGATCAGCCGCAAACGCCGCAACGCCTGGCCCGATGCCCAGGCCGCGTTCGACCACTTCGCGCACAAGAAAGCCTTTGCCCGCTGGGAGCCGCAGGTGCTGCGCGACTACATCGCTCACGGCACACAAGACGAGCCCTCGGCCCAGGGCTCGCGCCGCGTGCTCGCCTTCGACCGCGAAGTGGAAACCGCCATCTACAACACCCTGCCGCACAACCTGGACCGCCTGCTGCGCCGCCATCCGCTGCGATGCCCGGCCGGTTTCATCGGTGGCACCGACTCGCTGGAGATGAAACAGGTCGGCATGTCCATGACACACAAACTCGTGGGCAAAGACCACCCCGAGCGCCTGCGCATGGTCCAAGGCAGCCACCTGTTTCCGATGGAGCGGCCGCAGGAAACCGCCGCCGCCATCGAGGCGGCGCTCAAGGCCCTGCGCGCTGGTGCCGATAACCCGCTCTGATCAAGAGGCTCCACAAAAGGCTCCACAAAACCCAACGCACTGGCTACGATGGCCAGCACATGCGCGCAGCGCCGGGCCGCTCCCAAGCCAGCTCGCACCGCAGCCCGCAGGACGAAGGTACTCCAGTGAGCACTCCCACACCCCTCCAAACTGTCCCGGCGCGCCTGTGGCAATTCCTGCTGGAGTGGGATCCCCGCACACAAAGCGCCTGGCGGCGTTTTGGCGTGGCGATCACCCTCACGCTGCTGGCGGCCTGGCTGCGCATGGCGCTGGCACCGGCGGAGTCGGGCGGGCGCTTCATCACGTTTTCGCTGGCGGTTGCGCTCTCGGCGCTCTACGGCGGCTTCGCTGCCGGTCTGCTGAGCACGCTGCTGGGCATGGTGCTGATCAACTTTCTCCTGATCAAACCCTATGGCTCGCTGGCGTTCGACGACCTGGGCGAGGCCTTCTGGCTCAACCTCTGGCACCTCATCACCCAGCTGGTCGTGGTGAGCGCCATCTGGCTGATGCAACACCGCAACCGCCACCTGGTGGCCGCCTCCGAACTCGCGCAGGCGAGCCAGCAACGGTTCCTGGCGACTTTCGAACACGCCGCCGCAGGCATCTCGCACGTGGCCCCGGACGGTCGCTTGCTGCGGGTCAACCAGACCTTCTGCCAACTGGTGGGCTACTCCGAAGCCCAATTGCTGCAGCTTACTTTCCAGCACATCACGCACCCCGACGACGTTGGGCCCGACATCAGCCTGCTGGAGCAAACACTCAGCGGCCAACGCTCCAGCTATTCGCTGCAAAAGCGCTACCGCCACCAGCAGGGCCATCTGGTCTGGGTCCATCTCACCGTGGCGCTGATGCGCAAGGCCGATGGCAGCCCTGATTACTTCA
>PNMN01000322.1 GCA_013823655.1 Comamonadaceae bacterium
AGTCAACACAAAGCCAAAGCGCTGGGCCGTGTGCTCAGCCGTGGCGTTGTCCAGTCAAGGGACCGACCCAGTTTTCCAGCAGCAGACCCGGCACACGTTCGAACTCGCCCACGTTGTTGGTGACCAGCGTCAGGCCCTCGCTGCGGGCGTGGGCAGCGATGTGCAGGTCGTTCACACCGATGGGCCGCCCGGTCTTTTCCAGATTGGCCCGGATCGCGCCGTAGTGCTGCGAGGCTTTGGCGGCGTAGGGCAGGACTTCCAGCAAGCTGGCAAACTCCTCCACCACCGCCAGGTTCTGCGCCACCTTCGCGCTCTTTTCTGCACCGTGGTGCAGCTCGCTCAGGGTGATGGCCGAGATCGCCATGCGCCCGGCATTCTGATTGAACACCCCCATCACTTCCACCGGTCGGCGTTTGATGACGTAGATGACGGTGTTGGTGTCGAGCAGGTACTTGAGCATGGTGCGTGCTTCAAAAGGCCTCGCGCTCGGCCTGCTCCTGGGTGGCGCGTTCGGTCATGAAGTCGTCGGTCGCCTGCGGTCCGTTCTGGAAGAACTCATCCCAGGTGTGGCCAATCGGGGAAATGATGCGGTCCAGGCCGCGCGCCCGGACTTGCACCTTTTTGACGCCCTCGGGCAGGCGCACGTCAGCCGGCAGGCGCACGGCCTGCGAACGGTTGTTGGTGAAGACAGTGGTGATGCTCATGGCGATCTCCTGGCGGGATATGCCACAAGTATATGGCGTCGTGGCGTGAGGCGCCATCGATGTCCCAACGCCGGCCAATACGCTGGTGTGATTCCATTTCCAAATCATTTGTGTCTAGGCGCGAAGCCGCAGACAGTGCTACAGCACGGCAAGGCGAAGCAACAACGACACGGATGATTTAGAAATGGAATGAGGCATGCACCGCGCCATTTGCCACTGGGCAGGAGCACCGCCATGCCCCCGCCCCCATCTTTCGTTATGCTTGCGCGCCTGTTCAACGCGCGCTGCTCACCATGTCCGCCACCCCCAACAAATTCGAACTGACCCTGGAGAAGTTCATCTTCTCCAGCCGCTGGCTGCTGGTGCCGTTCTTCCTGGGCCTGATCGTCAGCATGGCGGTGCTGCTGATCAAGTTCTTCAAAGAGATGGCGCTGCTGATCCAGGGCGTGCTGGGCATCATCGAGCACGACACGGTGATTTCCATCCTCACGCTGGTGGACACGGCGCTGATCGCGGTGCTGCTGCTGATCATCGTGTTCAGCGCCTACGAGAACTTCGTCTCCAAGCTGAGCATCGGCGACCACGAGGACCGGCCGGCCTGGATGGGCAAGGTCGGTTTTGCCGACCTGAAGATGAAGCTGATCGGCGCCATCGTGGCGATTTCGGCGGTGGAGCTGCTGAAGGCTTTCCTGATCAGCACCACGCTCACCAGCGAGCAACTGAAGTGGAAGATCGCCATCCACCTGACCTTCGTGATCTCGGGCCTGCTGTTTGCGCTGGCCGACTGGATCAGCGACCAGCGCAAGTGAGCGGTTCGCGGCGCCTGGCCGCCCGCGCCGCGGCAGAAGGGCGCTTCAGCTGCAGCTGACGCTGCCGCAGCCGCTCATGGTGGCGGGGCGCACCTTGGCCGGATCGGCCAGGGTTTCGGTGCGGGTGTCGAAACCCACGTCCTTCAAATGCAGGGCCAGGCCGGCGTCCATGCTGGCGGCGTGCTGCGGGAACCATTCCACCAGCGCTTCGGCCAGCCGGGTGATGATCTCCGGGTCGTCGTTCTGGTAGTGCGCCACCACCGCATCGAGCGTTTCCAGAATGGTGGCGTGGTGGCTGGCGTGGCAGTTGTCGGCGGTGAAGCCGGTGGCCAGCATCCAGCGCTCTTCCTGCGCAAAGTGTTCCCTGGTGTGTTCGACGAACCGCAGGTACAGCGGCAGCTGTTCGGATGGCGGGGTGGCGAGCAGCTGGTTGAGCTGGCTCACAAATGCTTCGTGCGTCTCGTCCATGCGGGCGTTGCCGGTTTCGAACGCGGGCGCCCAGTGCAGGCGGGCGGTGGTGACGGGAGCGTCTGGCGTGGCGGTGGTGTTCATGGTGCGCGACTCTAAGCGGGGCGGTGCCGGTTCGG
>PNMN01000323.1 GCA_013823655.1 Comamonadaceae bacterium
CCGCAGGCCAAATCCTTGGACTTCTGATCCGAAGGCGTCTGCGATTGTCTGGAGGTCTCCATTGTCTGGGAGAACTCGGGCGTCGTAAGGATGAACCGCATCGAACTCCCGTTGGGGGACTTTGAGGTGGGCGGCAATGTCACGTCCCAGCAGCCCGACGTTAACTCGGGCTTCGGGTCGGGTGTCTTGGTTTCCATCGTGGCAGTGTGGCCAGCCTGGGCGCGATCATCAAAGACTGACTGACTGCCGCTGGGAGAAGGGCAATTTACGCCCCTTTGTCGCCTTCCAGTCGCAGCATCTGCGCGCCTTCGCCCAGCGACAGCAGGCCGCTTTTGGCGTAGATGCCGAGCTTGGCGCGGGTGTCCACGATGTCGAGGTTGCGCATGGTCAGCTGGCCGATGCGGTCCAGCGGGCTGAACGGCGCGTCTTCCACTTTTTCCATGCTCAGGCGTTCGGGCGCATACGTGAGGTTGGGGCTCTCGGTGTTGAGGATCGAGTAGTCGTTGCCGCGGCGCAGTTCCAGCGTGACTTCGCCGGTGACGGCGCGGGCCACCCAGCGCTGGGCGGTCTCGCGCAGCATGATGGATTGCGGGTCGAACCAGCGGCCCTGGTAGAGCAGGCGACCGAGCTTGAGGCCGTTGATGCGGTACTGCTCGATGGTGTCTTCGTTGTGGATGCCGGTGACCAGGCGCTCGTAGGCGATGTGCAGCAGCGCCATGCCGGGGGCTTCGTAGATGCCGCGGCTCTTGGCTTCGATGATGCGGTTCTCGATCTGGTCGCTCATGCCCAGGCCGTGGCGGCCGCCGATCTCGTTGGCCTTGAGGAACATGCCCACCGGCGAGTCGAAGGTCTGGCCGTTCAGGGCGACCGGCTGGCCTTCTTCGAAGCGGATGGTCACTTCTTCGGCCTTCACCTCCACGTCCGGCTTCCAGAACGCCACGCCCATGATGGGGTTGACGATGCGGATGCCGCTGCTCAGGTGTTCCAGGTCTTTGGCTTCGTGGGTGGCGCCGAGCATGTTGCTGTCGGTGCTGTAGGCCTTTTCGGCGCTCATCTTGTAGCCGAAGCCGTTGGCCGTCATGAAGGCGCTCATCTCGGCGCGGCCGCCCAGTTCGTCGATGAACAGCTGGTCCAGCCAGGGCTTGTAGATTTTCAGGCTGGGGTTGGTCAGCAGGCCGTAGCGGTAGAAGCGCTCGATGTCGTTGCCCTTGAAGGTGCTGCCGTCGCCCCAGATGTGGACGTCGTCTTCCTTCATGGCGGCCACCAGCATGGTGCCGGTGACGGCGCGGCCCAGCGGCGTGGTGTTGAAGTAGGTGATGCCGCCGGTGCTGATGTGAAAAGCGCCGCACTGGATGGCGGCGATGCCTTCGTGCGCCAGCTGCACGCGGCAGTCGATCAGGCGCGCTTTTTCAGCGCCGTAGGCCATGGCCTTGCGCGGGATTTCGTCGTAGTCGCTCTCGTCGGGCTGGCCCAGGTTGGCGGTGTAGGCGTAGGGGATCGCGCCTTTTTGCTTCATCCACAGCAGGGCGGCGGAGGTGTCCAGGCCGCCAGAAAAAGCGATGCCGACTTTCTGCTGGGCGGGCAGGTTTTGGAGGATGGTGGCCATCTTTGTGTCGTCCGCTGATTAACCGAAGTGGCAGATGTAGTGATAGGCCTCGGTCACCCGAATCTCGAAGCTGCTGTTGCCGGGCACGCTGAACTTGTCGCCCGGGCCGGACTGGAGCCAGGCATCGCTGTCGGCCAGTTTGTATTCGCAGCCGCCGGCCACGCATTCCATGATCTCGGGCGCGCCGGTGTTGAAGGTGAGCGTGGCGGGCAGCACCACACCAACCGACTTCCTGGTGCCGTCGGGGAAGGTGATGCCGTGGCTGACGCATTTGCCATCGAAATACACGCTGGCCTGGGTGTTGACGGCAACGCCGCTGATCTGGGTGGTGCTCATGGGTAAGAGGGGGGTGAAAAGTGAAGGCGAAAGCGCGATTTTAGGCGGGTGGGGCGTGGGCGGCCGGAGCCGGGTTTCGCCGCCGGGCCGCCCCAAGGCGAAACAGCCCCCTCGGGGGGCAGCGACCCGCGCCAGCGGCGGAGCGTGGGGGCCTAAG
>PNMN01000324.1 GCA_013823655.1 Comamonadaceae bacterium
ACCACCTACAACCTGGCGCGCATGAACATGCTGCTGCACGGGGTGAAGGACACCGAGTTTGAAATCTTCCACGGCGACACGCTGACCAACGAGTGGGACAAGCTGCGCGAGCTGAACCCGGCCAAGCAGCCCAGGTTCGACGCCATCGTGGCCAACCCGCCGTTCAGCCTGCGCTGGGAGCCGACCGACGCGCTGTCGGACGACGTGCGCTTCAAGAACCACGGGCTGGCGCCCAAGTCGGCAGCGGATTTTGCCTTTTTGCTGCACGGCTTTCACTTCCTGAAGGACGAGGGGGTGATGGCCATCATCCTGCCGCACGGGGTGCTGTTCCGGGGCGGGGCGGAAGAGCGCATCCGCACCAAGCTGCTGAAAGACGGGCACATCGACACCGTGATCGGCCTGCCGTCCAACCTGTTCTATTCCACCGGCATTCCGGTCTGCATTCTGGTGCTGAAGAAGTGCAAGAAGCCGGACGACGTGCTGTTCATCAACGCGGCGGAGCACTTCGTCAAAGGCAAGCGGCAGAACCAGCTGACCGACGAGCACATCGCCAAGATCATCGACACCTACCAGCACCGCTTGGAAGCCGCGCGCTACTCACGCCGGGTGGAGATGGCCGAGATCGAGAAGAACGATTTCAACCTGAACATCTCGCGCTACATCAGCACGGCGGTGGGCGAGGCGGAGATTGATCTGGGCGCGACGCACCAAGAACTGGTGGAAATTGAAAAGGCGATTGCGGCGGCGAAGGCCAAACACAACGCCTTCCTGAAAGAGCTGGGCCTGGAGCCGCTGCCATAAAGCTGCCATAAAGCCAGGTGAAAACGCAAGGCCCTGTTTATCATGCCGTCAGCTGGACAACCCCGTATGCACACCATGCCCAACACTCTCACCGACAGACCCGATGCCGTGCTGCAGGTGTTGCTGCAGCGGTTTCCGCATGCGTTGGCTTTTTACCTGTTCGGCAGTCAGGCCAAGGGGGAGGCCAACGCCGAAAGTGATGTGGACCTGGCGGTGTTGCTACCCGGCTATGCCGACGCGCAATTGCTGTGGGACGCCGCTGCCGATCTGGCCCGCGTGCTGGGCCGTCACGTGGACCTGCTGGACCTGCGCGCCGCCGGCACGGTGATGCAGCACCAGGTGCTGACCACCGGCCAGCGCCTGTGGGGCGATGCGCTGGCGGCCGGGTTGTTCGAGTGTTTTGCCCTCACGGAGAAACTGCACCTGGATGAAGCACGCGCAGGCCTGCTGCGTGACATCGCCGAGCGAGGAAGCATCCATGGCCGATGATGTGTTGCTCAACAAGGCGGCCAGCGTGGAGCGCTGTGTGAAACGCGCCCGCGAGGAATACGCCGCCAGTACCGACTTCGCCAACGACTTCACCCGGCAGGACGCAGCCGTGCTGAACATCCAGCGCGCCTGCGAGGCGTGTCTGGACATGGGTCAGCACATCATCCGCCGCGACCGGCTGGGTCTGCCGCAAAGCGCGCGCGACGTGTTCGCTCTGCTGGCTCAAGCGGGTTGGATCGACGCCACGCAGCAAGACGCCCTGCAGCGCATGGTCGGTTTCCGGAACATCGCCGTGCACGATTACCAGAAACTGCTGCAGCCGATCTTGCTGCGCGTGGTGACCCAACACCTGGACGACTTCCTGCACTTCAGCACCGCCGTACTCAAAAAAGACGGCGGCCGACCAGCGCCCTGATCACCCCCGCGGCTGCAGCAGCGGCACCCGGTTGATCGCCATCGCCGCCGCCGCCGTGCGGGTCTCCACGCCCAGCTTGGCGTGGATGCGCTCCAGGTGTTTCTTCACCGTGGCCGGGCTGGCGCCCAGGATGTCGCCGATGTCGCGGTTGATCTTGCCCTTGACCACCCAGTACAGCACCTCGGCTTCCCGCGCGGTCAGGCCAAAGGCCTGCACCAGGCTCTCCAGCACCGCCGCGTCGGACGTTTCCTGCATCACGATCAGCCAGTCGCCGGGTTCACCGAACTCGCTGGCTTCCTCGTCGCCCACGCACTGGTGCAGCCGGAAGCTGAGGCGGCGCGGCCCCTGGTCGATGCTCAGGCGCGGCGGTTCGCGC
>PNMN01000325.1 GCA_013823655.1 Comamonadaceae bacterium
GCAGCGACGGCCGCAGCGGCGCGCTGGTCCAGCTCGACTGGTTGCAGGAACTCAGCGGCGGTTTGTTGTTGCTCTCAGGCGCGCAGGCCGGTCCGGTCGGTCAGGCGCTGGTGCAGGGCGACACCCAGCGCGCCGCCGGTGTGGCGCTGCAACTGGCGGGCCTGTTTCCGCACCGCTTTTACCTGGAGCTGCAACGCGCCGGGCGCAGCGACGACGAACGCCATGTGAGCGCCACCGTGCAGCTGGCCGCGCGGCTGCACCTGCCGGTGGTGGCCACGCACCCGGTGCAGTTTCTGCAGCCCGACGACTACGAAGCGCACGAGGCGCGGGTCTGCATCTCCGACGGCGAGATCCTGGGCAACAACCGGCGCGTGCGCCGCTTCACCCGCGAGCAGTACTTCAAGAGCGCCGCGCAGATGGAAGCGCTGTTTGCCGATGTTCCCAGTGCCGTCGCCAACACGCTGGAGATTGCCAAACGCTGCAACCTCACGCTGGTGCTGGGCAAGCCGCAACTGCCCAACTTCCCGATCCCACCCGTGAACGGCGTGGTGATGTCGGTGGACGACTACTTCCGCCATGTGTCGCACGAAGGGCTGGAGGGCCGCCTCAAGCACCTGTACCCCGACGTGGCCAAGCGCGAAGCCGAGCGACCGCGCTACGTGGAGCGGCTGGAGTTCGAGCTGACCACGATCCTGAAGATGGGCTTTCCGGGCTACTTCCTGATCGTGTCGGACTTCATCAAGTGGGCGAAGGAAAACGGCTGCCCGGTGGGACCGGGCCGAGGCTCCGGCGCCGGTTCGCTGGTGGCCTATGCGCTGCTCATTACGGACCTGGACCCGCTGCAATACAAGCTGCTGTTCGAGCGCTTCCTGAACCCGGAGCGGGTGTCGATGCCCGACTTCGACATCGACTTCTGCCAGTCCAACCGCGACCGGGTGATCGACTACGTCAAGGACCTTTACGGCAAAGACGCCGTGAGCCAGATCGCCACCTTCGGCACCATGGCCGCGCGCGCCGCCATCCGCGACGTGGGCCGGGTGCTTGACTTCTCTTATGGCTTTTGCGACGGCATTTCCAAGCTGATTCCCAACAAGCCGGGCATGTCGGTCACGCTGCAGTACCCGCCCAACCCGAAGGTGGAGGGCGACAAGAACAACTACGCCATCGAGATGGAACCGGTGCTGGCCGAGCGCATCGCGAAGGAAGAAGACGTCAAGACCCTGATCGAGCTGGCGCAAAAACTCGAAGGCATGACGCGCAATATCGGCATGCACGCCGGCGGTGTGCTGATCGCGCCGGGCAAGCTCACCGACTTCTGCCCGCTCTACATGCAACCCGGCAGCGACTCGGCGGTGAGCCAGTACGACAAGGACGACGTGGAGGCCATCGGCCTGGTGAAGTTCGACTTTCTGGGCCTGGCGACGCTGACCATCCTGGAGATCGCCAAGGACTTCATCGTCAAGCGCCACAAAGGGCAGGAGAACTTCCGCTTTGAAGACGTGCCACTGGACGACAAGGCGGTGTACGCGCTGTTCTCGCGCGGCCAGACCGAAGCCGTGTTCCAGTTTGAAAGCCGTGGCATGCAAGGCATGCTGCGCGACGCCAAACCGAGCCGCCTGGAAGACCTGATTGCGCTCAACGCGCTGTACCGCCCGGGCCCGATGGACCTGATCCCCAGCTTCGTGGCGCGCAAGCACGGACGCGAGGTGATCGAGTACCCGCACCCGCTGGTGGCCGAGATGCTCTCCGAGACCTACGGCATCATGGTCTACCAGGAACAGGTGATGCAGACCGCGCAGATCCTGGGCGGCTACTCGCTCGGCGGCGCCGACATGCTGCGCCGCGCGATGGGCAAGAAGAAGGCCGAAGAGATGGCCGAGCACCGCGCCATCTTCCGCGCCGGTGCGGCCAAGAACGCCATCAGTGAAGAAAAAGCCGACGAGGTTTTTGACCTGATGGAGAAGTTCGCCGGCTACGGCTTCAACAAGTCGCACGCCGCCGCTTACTCATTGCTGGCGTACCACACCGGCTGGCTCAAGGTGCACTACACC
>PNMN01000326.1 GCA_013823655.1 Comamonadaceae bacterium
GGCAGGCCGTAGCTCGGCGCTTCGGCCAGGCGCACGTTGCGCGGGATCACGCTGTCGAACACCTTGTCGCCAAAGTGGGCCTTGAGTTGGTCGCTCACCTGTTGCTGCAGGGTGATGCGCGGGTCGAACATGACGCGCAGCAGGCCGATGATCTGCAGGTCGGGATTCAGGTTGGCGTGCACCTGCTTGATGGTGTTGACCAGGTCGGTCAGGCCTTCGAGCGCGAAGTACTCGCACTGCATCGGCACGATCACGCCGTGCGCCGAGCACAGGCCGTTGAGGGTGAGCATGCTCAAGGACGGCGGGCAGTCGATCAGGATGAAGTCGTAGTCGGCATCGACCGCAGCCAGCGCGGTCTTCAGTCGCTTGTCGCGCCGCTCCAGCTCGACCAGTTCGACCTCGGCCCCGGCGAGTTCGCGGTTGGCGCCGAGCACGGTGTAGCCACACTTTTCGGACTTCACCACCGCCTCGGCCACCGAGGCCGACTCCAGCAGCACGTCGTACACCGACAGCTCCAGGCTCCGCTTGTCCACGCCCGAGCCCATGGTGGCGTTGCCCTGCGGGTCCAGGTCCACCATCAGCACGCGCTGCCCGACCTGGGCCAGCCCGGCGGCGAGGTTGACGGTGGTGGTGGTCTTGCCGACGCCGCCCTTCTGGTTGGCGACACAAAAGATTTTGGCCATCTGTTACCCGCTGCTTATTTGGAGAGCGCCAGCTTGATGCCGAAGCCGATGAGGAAAACGCCCGCCAGTTTTTCCAGCGTGCGTCCGATCACCGGGCTGGCGCGCACGCGCTCGGCCAGAAAGTGGGTGAGCAGCACGACCGCGAGGCCGTAGAGCAAGGTGAGGAAGGCGATGGTGGCGGCCATGGCACCGAAGGTGAGCAGGCCCTGGTGGTGGGCGGGATCGACGAACAGCGGGAAGAAGGCCATGTAGAACACGATGGCCTTGGGGTTGAGCAGGGTGATGGTGACGGCCTGCTGGAAGAACTGGCGCGGGCGGATGTTGAGCACCGGAGCGCCGCCCGGCTTGGCGGTGAGCAGTCTGAAGCCCAGCCAGGCGAGGTAGGCGGCACCCGCCCATTGCACGAAGCTGAAGGCGGCCGGGTAGGCAGCCAGCAGCGCGGCCACACCGGCGACCGCCATCCACATCAACACCTGGTCACCCGCGATCACGCCGAAGGTGGCCGCCATGCCACCCCGGATGCCGCCTTTGCCGGTGGAGGTGATGAGCGCGAGGTTGCCCGGGCCGGGGATGGCGAGGAACAGGACGATGGCGGCGACGAAGGCGCCGTGGTCAGCGATGCCAAACATGTGAAAACCCCGGGAGTTGAGGGGCTGAGTTTACGTGAGCGCTGTTTTTCTTCGGCCTGCGTTCTGGGTTTGTGACGCTTGATGTCGCTCTTTTGTTGTTTCTGTGGTTTCTGAGGCGGCTGCGTCGCCTGGCTGGGTTCAGGCCAGCTCGGCAGCACGCAGCCAGACGATGCAACGCTCAGCCTCCAGCCCGGGCACCGACAACGGTTCCACGTGAAACACCGACACCGATGCAGGCAACGCAGAAATCTCATCTGCCGGATGTTTGCCCTTCATCGCCATCCACACCGCGCCGGGTTTCAGCGCCGGGCGCGACCAGGTGGTGAAGTCCAGCAGCGACGCAAAGGCGCGCGAGCAGACCACGTCGTAGCCACCGCCCTCTTCCGCTTTCAACGACTCCACCCGCGCGTGAATCCCGCGCAGATTGGGCAACTTGAGCGAGGCCGCCACCTGCTGGATGAAGGTGGCTTTCTTGAGCACCGTGTCCACACAAGTCACCTGAATCTGCGGGCAGGTGATGGCGATCACCACGCCCGGCAGGCCGCCGCCCGAGCCGACGTCGAGAAGCCGAATGGGCGGCCCGGCGGCGAAACCCGGCCCGCCGGTCTGCCGCAGCAGCGGGCCAATAGCGGCCAGACTGTCCAGCAGGTGGTGCGTCAGCATTTCCTGAGGGTCGCGCACGGCGGTGAGGTTGTAGACCTTGTTCCACCTGGCGATCAGGTCCTGGTA
>PNMN01000327.1 GCA_013823655.1 Comamonadaceae bacterium
TCGGTGCGCGCGCGCATGGACCGGCGCGGCGACCGCAAGGGCGCGCAGGTGCTGCCCATTTTGGTGCACGGCGACGCCGCCATCGCCGGCCAAGGCGTGGTGCAAGAGACGCTGGCGTTGGCCCAAACCCGGGGCTACTCCACCGGCGGCACGGTGCACATCGTCATCAACAACCAGATCGGCTTTACCACCTCCGACCCCCGCGACGCGCGCTCGACCCTGTACTGCACCGACATCGTCAAGATGATCGAGGCGCCGGTGCTGCACGTCAACGGCGACGACCCGGAAGCGGTGGCGCTGGCGGCGCAGCTGGCGATCGAATACCGCATGACCTTCTCCAAGGACGTGGTGATCGACATCATCTGCTTTCGCAAGCTCGGCCACAACGAGCAAGACACCCCGGCGCTGACGCAGCCGCTGATGTACAAAAAGATCGCCCAGCACCCGGGCACGCGCAAGCTCTACGCCGACAAGCTGGCGGCGCAAGGCTTGGGTGAAAACTTGGGCGACGAAATGGTCAAAGCCTACCGCGCCGCGCTCGACGAAGGCCGGCACACGGTGGACCCGGTGCTGACCAATTTCAAGAGCAAGTTCGCCGTTGACTGGGCCCCGTTCTTGGGCAAAAAATGGAGCGACAGCGCCGACACCGCGATCCCGCTGGCCGAGTGGAAGCGCCTGGCCGAGCGCATCACCACCCTGCCGGCCAGCGTGACGCCGCACCAACTGGTGAAAAAGGTCTATGCCGACCGCGCCGACATGGGCCGCGGCGAGCTCAACGTTGACTGGGGCATGGGCGAGCACATGGCGTTTGCCTCGCTGGTGGCCAGCGGTTATGCGGTGCGCCTGTCGGGTGAAGACTGCGGTCGCGGCACCTTCACCCACCGCCACGCCGTGATCCATGACCAGAACCGCGAAAAATGGAACGAGGGCACCTACATCCCCTTGCAAAACGTGGCCGAGAACCAGGCCGCGTTCGTGGTCATCGACTCCATCCTGTCTGAAGAAGCGGTGCTGGGCTTTGAGTACGGCTACGCCTCCAACGACCCGAACACGCTGGTGATCTGGGAAGCGCAGTTTGGCGACTTCGTCAACGGCGCCCAGGTGGTGATCGACCAGTTCATCGCCTCGGGCGAGGTCAAGTGGGGCCGCGTCAACGGCATCACCCTGATGCTGCCGCACGGCTACGAGGGCCAAGGCCCAGAGCACAGCTCGGCGCGCGTCGAGCGCTTTTTGCAGCTCGCGGCCGACACCAACATGCAACTGGTGCAACCGACCACCGCCAGCCAGATCTTTCACGTGCTGCGCCGGCAAATGGTGCGCAACCTGCGCAAGCCGCTGGTGATCTTCACGCCCAAGAGCCTGTTGCGCAACAAAGACGCGGGCTCGCCCCTGAGCGAATTCACCAAGGGTGGCTTCCAGACCGTGATCCCGGAGCACAGCGCCGAGGTGGCCAAAAACGCTAGCGCCGTCAAGCGCGTGATCGCCTGCTCGGGCAAGGTCTATTACGACTTGGTGAAAAAGCGCGAAGAAAAAGGCGCGCACGACGTGGCCATACTGCGCGTCGAGCAGCTCTACCCGTTCCCGCACAAGGCCTTTGCCGCCGAGCTCAAGCGCTACCCGAACGCGACCGACATTGTCTGGTGCCAAGACGAGCCGCAAAACCAGGGCGCTTGGTTCTTTATCCAGCACAACATCCACGACAACATGCTCGACGGCCAACGCCTGGGCTACGCCGGCCGCGCCGCTTCGGCCTCGCCAGCGGTGGGTTATGCGCACCTGCACCAAGACCAGCAAAAGACCCTGATCGAAGCCGCCTTCGGCAAGCTCAAGGGTTTCATCCTGAGCAAGTGAGCCCTGCGTCTGCGGGCGCACGCATCCACACCCTGACAACCGAAATTTAGCCAAGCCACGTTAAGCCGTTTAGGCACCCAGCAAACGCATTCAAGGATCGAACCATCATGGCACTCGTAGAAGTCAAAGTCCCGCAGTTGTCGGAATCCGTGGCCGAAGCCACCCTGTTGCAGTGGAAGGCCAAAGT
>PNMN01000328.1 GCA_013823655.1 Comamonadaceae bacterium
GGGGGTGTTCATGGCGAAGTCCTTTCCAGGGATGTGGCGTGATCGGCTGGCCCCAGTGTGCAAAAGTCTTCCCGTCGCAAACCTGTCAGCGTCATTACAAAATGGTCAGGTTCGTCTTCGGGTGGTGGGCGTCGGCAGCTTGACCGGCGACCGGCAACACGCGGTTCTGTTTGCGGTTTCCGCTGGCCGCCTGACGACACACCTCGCGCGTTCGCGGGGGGTCACCGCCGTGTGAAGGCGCTTGCGCGAGCCCCCATCAAGAAACGGTGACCCGGACGCGCCAAAGCCCCAGTCCCGGGCGAAACCCGAACTGCTACAGTCGCAGGCCGATCCGAGACCGCCCCCGAGCCCGCCTTGAACGCCCCGCTGGACAAACACACCCCCATGATGCAGCAGTACCTGGCCCTCAAGGCCGGGCACCCGCACACGCTGCTGTTCTACCGCATGGGCGACTTCTACGAGCTGTTCTTTGCCGACGCCGAAAAGGCGGCGCGCCTGCTCGACATCACGCTCACCCAGCGCGGCCAGTCGGCCGGTGAGCCGGTGGTGATGGCCGGGGTGCCTTTTCACTCGGTCGACAACTATCTCGCGCGCCTCATCAAGCTCGGTGAATCGGTCGCCATCTGCGAGCAGGTGGGCGACGTGGCCACCGCCAAGGGGCCGGTCGAGCGCAAGGTGGTGCGGGTCGTCACGCCCGGCACGCTGACCGACAGCGAACTGCTGTCCGACAAGACCGAAGCGGTGCTCATGGCGGTGCACCCGGGCGCGCGCACCGGCCTGGGCCTGGCCTGGATGTCGGTCACCCAGGGCATCGTGTTCCTGGCCCAGTGCGCCAGCGACGAGCTGGCCGACTGGATCGCCCGCATCGCACCCGGTGAACTGCTCTACAGCGCCGAGGTCACGCCCGCCTTCGAGCAAAACGTGCAGACACTCGCCGCCCAGCCGCTGGCCAGCGGCCAGCGCACCGTGGCCGTGTTGCGCCCGGCCTGGGCGTTTGACGGTGCCCTGGGCGAACGCAAGCTGCTGGAGCAACTCGGCGCCGCCAGCCTGGCTGCCTGGGACGCGCAGGGACTGACCGACGCGCACGCCGCCGCCGCCGCGCTGCTCGACTACGCCGAACACACGCAAGGCCGTGCGCTCAGCCATGTGAAGAGCCTGCGCGTGGCGCGCAGCGACGAGCTGATCGACCTGCCGATCACCACGCGGCGCAACCTGGAACTCACCCACAACCTGCGCGGCGAGACCAGCCCCACGCTGTTCTCGCTGCTGGATGTGTGCCAGACCGGCATGGGCAGCCGCGCGCTGCGCAGCTGGTTGCTGGAGCCGAAACGCGAGCGCACCGAAGCCCGCGCGCGGCAGGGCGCCATCGGTCTGCTGCGCAACGGCCTGGCCAACAGCTTGCGCAACGCGCTCAAGGGCGCGAGCGACGTGGAGCGCATCACCGCACGCACCGCGCTGCGCCAGGTGCGCCCGCGTGAACTGGTCGGGCTCGGACAAACGCTGGGCCGTGCCAGGCAGCTCGCGCAATGCCTGCAACAAGGTTTGCCCGACGGCGGCCCGGCGCTGCTGATGCAGATCGCCGCCGACCTGACACCACCGGCCGACTGCGCCGAGCTGCTGCTCGCCGCGCTGCTGCCCGAGCCGGCCGCGCTGGTGCGCGACGGCGGCGTCATCAACGATGGCTTTGACGCCGACCTTGACGAACTGCGTGGCATCCAGAACAACTGCGACGGTTTCCTGATCGACCTGGAAACCCGCGAACGCGCGCGCACGGCCATCGCCAACCTGCGCGTGCAGTTCAACAAGGTGCACGGCTTTTACATTGAAGTCACGCAGGGGCAGCTGGACAAGGTGCCACACGACTACCGCCGCCGCCAGACGCTGAAGAACGCCGAGCGCTTCATCACGCCCGAGCTCAAGGCGTTTGAAGACAAGGCGCTGAGCGCGCAGGAGCGCGCGCTGGCGCGCGAGAAGTGGCTCTACGAAAGTTTGCTGGACACACTGCAGGCCCACATCGCCCCGCTGACCCGGCTGGCG
>PNMN01000329.1 GCA_013823655.1 Comamonadaceae bacterium
CCCGATGATGGGGATGGCGGCAAACAGGTTGACGATCACCGCCGCACCCCAGAACGACATCTGGCCCCAAGGCAGCAGGTAACCGGTGAAGGCGATGGCCATCAGCACCAGCAAAATGCCGCAGCCAAAGAGCCAGATCAGCTCGCGCGGCTTGCGATACGAGCCGTAGATCAGGCCACGGAACATGTGCAGATAGACCACGATGAAAAAGAACGAGGCCCCGGTCGAGTGGATGTAGCGGATCAGCCAGCCCCACTCGACTTCGCGCATGATGTACTCGACCGAGGCGAAGGCCACCGGCACCCCGGCGGCGTTGAGCGTCGCGTCGGGCTTGTAGTGCATCACCAAAAAGATGCCCGAGATGATCTGGATCACCAGCACCAGCAGCGCCAGCGAGCCAAAAAAGTACCAAAAATTGAGGTTTTTGGGCGCGTAGTATTCCGACAGGTGCTCTTTGTAGAGTTTGGTCAGCGGAAAGCGGTTGTCGATCCAGTTGAGCAACTGCTCGCCCGCTGGGGCGTTGGGGGAGATTTCTTTGTATTCGGCAGCCATGATCTTCCTTGTGCGCGCCTTCAGGCTTGTTGGTCTTCGCCCACCAAAATCATGGTGTCGCTCAGGTACATGTGGGGCGGGATTTCGAGGTTGTCGGGCGCCGGCATGTTGGCAAAGACGCGCCCCGACAGATCAAAGGCCGAGCCGTGGCAGGGGCAGAAAAAGCCGCCCGGCCAATCGGCCGGCAACCCGGGTGGTCGCCCGTGGCAAAACGCGAGGTGGGCGAACAGCCGAAGTGTGTGCACACGCCGACAGCCACCAGAAACTCGGGCTTGATCGAGCGGTGCCGGTTGAGTGCGTATTCGGGCGTGGGGAAGACGCGGCGCTCGGATTCGGGGTCGGCCAGACGCGGCTCGACGACCTCAAGCGAGGCGATCATTTCGGGCGTGCGGTGCAGCACCCAAACCGGGCGCCCACGCCACTCGACCACCATTTTTTCGCCCGGGGCCAAGCGGGAAATATCCACCTCAACCGAGGCCCCGGCCGCTCGCGCACGCGCAGAGGGTTGAAAGGAACTGACGAAGGGGACGGCGACCGCAGCTGCCCCCACGCCGCCCATGGCGCAGGTGGAAATCAGCCAAACACGGCGACCGTTGTCTACGGCGGCTTCGCTCATGGGAATCTTTCTGTGACGTGAGGACTCGGGAGTCGGGGCGAAAAACCAGCGCAGCCGCTTCAACGCCCCAAAACACACCGGATTGTAAGGGATTGAAACCAGCCCACACCCAAGACCCTTGGCAGCACTAGGTGACCGACCGCCTATGGCACGGCCCCGCCTACGGGAGGCCGTCTGGGTGCGCCAGCGCGGCGCGCAGCGCGGCCAGCAGGCTGGACGGGTCGGCGTTCCCATTGCCGGCCAAATCGAAGGCGGTGCCGTGGTCTGGGCTGGTGCGCAAAAAAGGCAAGCCCAAGGTGGTGTTGATGCCCTGCTCCAGCCCCAGGTACTTGACCGGGATCAGCCCTTGGTCGTGGTACATGGCCAGCACCACGTCGAACTCGCCACGGCGTGCGCGCATGTACACGGTGTCGGGGGCAAAGGGGCCTTGGGCGTCAATGCCCTCCGCCTGCGCGGCCGCGATGGCCGGCGCGATGTGCTCGATCTCTTCGCGCCCAAACAGCCCGCCCTCGCCCGCGTGTGGGTTCAGGCCCGCCACCGCGATGCGGCACCGCGGGCGAGACAGCACCTGCACAAAATGCCGGTGCGTGAGCTGCAGGGTTTGCAACACCTGCGCGTGGGTCACGGCGTCAATGGCGGCGCGCAAGGGCAGGTGCACGCTCACCAGCACGGTGTGCAGCTCGGCGTTGGAGAGCATCATGCGCACCGGCAGCTGCTCCACGGTGCAGCCCACATGCGCCGCCGCCAGCGCCTGCAGCATCTCGGTGTGGCCGGGGTGGTGGATGCCGGCGGCGTGCCACGCCCCTTTGTGGATGGGGGCGGTGACCAGCGCCGCCGCTTCGCCTTTCAACACCGCCGCCGT
>PNMN01000330.1 GCA_013823655.1 Comamonadaceae bacterium
CACTTCAGACCCGCTTGCGGTATTCGCCGGTGCGGGTGTCGATTTCGATCTTGTCGTCCTGCGCCACGAACAGCGGCACGGCGACTTCAAAGCCGGTGGCGATCTTGGCGGGCTTGAGCACCTTGCCGGACGTGTCGCCCTTGACGGCGGGCTCGGTCCAGGTGATCACGCGCTCGACGCTGGTCGGCAGCTCGACCGAAATGGCCTTGCCGTCGTAGAACACCACTTCCACGGTCATGCCGTCTTCCAGGTAGTTCAGGGCGTCGCCCATGTTTTCGGCTTCGACTTCGTACTGGTTGTACTCGCTGTCCATGCAGACGTACATGGGGTCGGCGAAGTAGGAGTAGGTGCACTCCTTCTTGTCCAGAATGATCTGGTCCATCTTGTCGTCGGCGCGGCAGACCACTTCGGTGGCCATGTTGTTCAGCAGGGCCTTGAGCTTGAGGCGAACGGTGGCGGCGCCGCGGCCACCGCGGGCGTATTCGGTCTTCAGGACGATCATCGGGTCCTTGCCGTGCATGATCACATTGCCGGCGCGCAGTTCTTGGGCGATTTTCATAGGGATTCCAACGGTTGGGCCGCTTGTTCCGGCAGGGCTGAAAGACCCGGGAACGGTGCTGATGGCTGCGATCTGTGCGGCAAGGCAGATGGCTGGCAGACAACGGGGCTCGGTGTGAGCCGGACCGGTTTTCCGCAAAGCCTTGCATTTTATCGCTTTTCGGCGACGAATCGGAGCAGTTGTGTCGTCAGGTCGGGCTGCGCCAGCAGGCGCGCGCGCGCCGCCTGCACACAGGTGCGCCAGCCATGCACCACCGCCCAGCCGGGCCAGATCGTCGAGCCATCCGGCAGCCCCATGCCGTTCCAGGCCCGGTGGAATTCCCGCAGCGAAGGCGGCGCCTGCAGCCAGTCCAGGAACGCTTCAAGCTTGGCGTGGTGGGCGTTGTCGTGCTGCGGGTAGATGTGCCAGACGAAAGGCTGGCCGGCCCAGAGCGTGCGCACCAGCGAGTCTTCGCCGCGCACGAAATTCAGGTCGCAGCTCCAGAGCAGGTGGTCGTAGTCGCGCTGGGTCAGGCGCGGCAGGCGGTGCAGGGCGGCGCGGCCCGTGTCCAGCCCCTGCGCCAGTGCGGCGTCGACCGCTTCGTTCGCCCGGCCGGTGGTGACCAGCCAGTCGCTCGGCGCGTCGCCGCCGACCTGTTGCAGCAGCATCGGCAGGGCGGCGGGCTCGTAGCAAAAGAGGCTGGCGCGTGGCCGGTCGGTGTGGCGCAAACCCTGCGACGCCAGCCAGACCCTGGCGTCGAAGGCGGTCTGCCGCGCCGTCAGATCGGGCTCGCGCAGCAGGCCGCCGGTGGCTGGCGTGAAGCCGGGGTAAAAAAACCACTGGCCCGCGCCGCGCAAAGGTCCGCCAGACACCCGCGATGGCAGTCGGTGCGAACGCTCCACGTAGCGCTCCGCGCTCATGTATTCGAGGTTGATCCAGGCCGGCAGCGGCGCGCCCGCCGCGATGGCGCTGGCCCGGTGTTCCTGCAGCTCGGGCGGCGGGTGGCAGCCGAAGGTTTCGATCCACACATCGGCCAACGGCAGACCGGCCAGCAGGTCCGGCGCCAGCGGCGTGGTCCAGTGCAGGACGCAGACACCTTGAATGCAGCCTTCCAGCGCACCGGGCGCCATCCAGCGCAGCGCATCGGGCGCGTCGATCCACAGCCGCACGCTGTGCCCGCGCGCGGCCAGGTCGGCACAGAGGCGCCAGCAGACACCGATGTCACCGAGGTTGTCCACCACGTGGCAGAACACGTCCCAGGTCAGGGCGGGCGCGCGGTGCGATGTGGGGGCGGCTGGCATGGCGTTGCGGGTCGGGGAAGGTGGCGTTAATATAACAACCGTTAAAACATCGAGGTGCCGCCATGACCACACTCAAACTCACCCAGATCGGCAATTCCGTGGGCCTGATCCTGCCCAAGGAGCTGCTGGCGCGGCTCAAGCTGGAGAAGGGCGACACGGTGTTTGTGACCGAGGCGGCCCATGGCG
>PNMN01000331.1 GCA_013823655.1 Comamonadaceae bacterium
GGCCGAAGGCCGCGTGTTCCTGGAGAGCCGCCGCTTCGACCGCACGCCACAAGGTGGCCGCGTGGGCATGGTCTCGCTGGAGGTCTACGACCGCCAGTACATCGGCCAAGGCACCAACTGGGTTGACACCGCGCGCCGCTCCGACCAGGCCGGCCCCGAGCGCCTGAGCGCCGCCGACGTGAGCACCCTCACCCTGCTCGACGCCTTTGGTGCGCTGATCGCCAACACCGACCGCCACCACGGCAACATCTCGCTGCTGCTGCACGAACACCGCTGGCAGCTCGCCCCCGCCTACGACATGCTGCCCATGCTGTATGCGCCCGTGGCGGGCGAACTGGTGCCACGCGACTTTGCCGCCCAGCCGCCGCGCCCGGGCGTGCACACGCTGGCTGTGTGGCCGCGGGCGCGCGAACTGGCAACGCGCTTCTGGCATACCGCAGCGGCCGACCCACGCATAAGCCCCGACTTTCGCACCACCGCTTTGTCCAACGCGCAGCTCGTGCTCAGCCTCTGAAGCATGCCCACCTAGAATGACCTCCATGAGCTCCAACACCCCCTCTTCCCCTTCTAAAAACAACGCCAACGCGCCCGCCGCCGACGGCGAGCACAAGGTCAGCAACTTCCTGCGCCAGATCATCGAAAACGATCTGGAAAAAGGCACCTACGCCCAACGCCGCTGGGCCGGCACGCCGGGCGACGCCGGCCACCACGCCGCCGGCCAGCCCGACCCGGCCAGGATCCGCACCCGCTTCCCGCCCGAGCCCAACGGCTACCTGCACGTGGGCCACGCCAAGAGCATCTGCCTGAACTTTGGCCTGGCGCGCGACTACGGCGGCGTGTGTCACATGCGCTTTGACGACACCAACCCCGAGAAGGAAGACACCGAATACGTCAACTCCATCCTCGACGCGGTGCAGTGGCTCGGCTTCAACTGGGAAGCCAACGGCCAGAGCCATCTGTATCAGGCCAGCGACTACTTCGACTTCATGTACCGCGCGGCGGAATACCTCATCGTTGCCGGCCACGCCTACGTGGACGAACAGACCGCCGAGCAGATGCGCGCCGCCCGCGGCGACTTCAGCAAACCCGGCGTCGACAGCCCGTACCGGCATCGCACACCGGCACAGAACCTGGCCCGCTTGCGCGAGATGCGCGACGGCAAGCACGAAGACGGCTCCATGGTGCTGCGCGCCAGGATCGACATGGCCTCGCCCAACATCAACCTGCGCGACCCGGCCATCTACCGCATCCGCCGCGCCACGCACCACAACACCGGCGACAAATGGTGCATCTACCCCATGTACACCTTTGCGCACCCGATCGAGGACGCGCTGGAGCAGATCACCCACAGCATCTGCACGCTGGAATTTGAAGACCAGCGCCCGTTCTACGACTGGCTGCTGGAGCGTTTGATTGAAGGCGGCCTGCTCGCCGCGCCCGCGCCGCGGCAGTACGAATTTGCGCGCCTGAACCTCACCTACGTCATCACCAGCAAGCGCAAGCTCGCCCAGCTCGTGTACGACCACAAGGTCAGCGGCTGGGACGACCCGCGCATGCCCACCATCGTCGGCCTGCGCCGCCGCGGCTACACGCCCGAAAGCATCCAGCTCTTTGCCGAACGCATCGGCGTCACCAAAAGCGATTCCTGGATCGACTACGGCACGCTCGAAGGCTGCCTGCGCGAAGACCTGGAAAACAAGGCCCACCGCGGCATGGCCGTGCTCGACCCAGTCAAGCTCGTGCTCACCAACTGGGCCGAGGCCTTCGGGTCTGACGCCACCACCGAAGACTGCACCCAGCCCGCCCTGCCCCACAGCGCAATCGCCGAAGGCCAGACGCCGCCGCCCGAGCGCGTGTTCAAGATCGGCAAGGAAGTGTGGATCGAACGCGAAGACTTTGAAGAAGTGCCGCCCAAGGGCTACAAGCGGCTCTATCCGCCCCAGCCAGGGGCGGACGGCCAAATGCAGCCGGGGAACGTGATCCGCCTCAAAGGCGGCTACGTCATCGAATGCACCGGCTGCGC
>PNMN01000332.1 GCA_013823655.1 Comamonadaceae bacterium
GGGAACATCCCCAGGTTCATGGTGGTGTTGCACATCTCCACCATGCCGCGCAGCAGGCCGGCGGTGTTGATGCGACCCTGCGGCTTGTACATGGCGCTGCCATCACCGCCCACCTTGCTGATGTGGCAGGCCACGCATTTGTGTTCGGCGATCAGCTTCTGACCCAGGGCCAGATCGGCGCCCTTGAAGATGTCGCTGGCGCGGGCCTGCCCGGCCAGAAAGAGGCCTCCACCGACCAGCAGCATGGCTGCGAGCACCGCGCGCAGGTGCGCACGGTGACGGAGCAGGGTGGCGGGGTTGGCGTTCAGGGTGGGGCGGTGGGGCATGCTTTTCCTCCGAGGGTTGTGGACTTTGCCAGGGTGTCGAACCCTGCCCACTGTATATCCCGGACCATCTGGCGCCATCAGGGTCAACCTCAGTTTGGAAAAGGGATTTGACACGCCCGAGCTGCAGCGCCTTCAACCTTTTGGGTGAGCATGTTCATGGTCAAAAACGTCAACATTCACGCGCGTCTCCAGCGGAAATGGCGCGGTCAGAAACGCTTCCACATCCACCCCGCCCATGTCGCGCGGGTGCCGCATGCCCCCTTGCTGCGCAGACCACAACACAAAAAACCGTGCCCCATACAGAGGTAAGCCTTTTCGGTCTTGAGGCTATAGTGCAGATGCCGGATGCGCTCACGAACCTGGTCCAGCAAGCGCCTGTACACGAGCGGTGGTGGTGGGGCGGCTTTGTCGGGCGCTAGCCGTGGTTTTTGGCGAAAACAGCACAGCGGTTTTCTCTCGTTTTTATCAGTCAACCTCGGAGGCTGAGTTCGCATTAACCGTGTAACCTCTCACTGATACGAAGTCCGCAACGCATGAAACAGGAACTGTTCGGGCGTGAGCTGGTCTTTGAAACGGTCCAGCAAACGGCGCCAGCCCAGGTAGTTCGTCAAATACTTGGTGGCCACACCGCGAAAGCGCGACATCCAGGACTTCAGGCTGGAGTCGTAGCGGTTGACGCTCTGGACGTGCCAGGGGCCATGGCCGCCCTTGCCGTGGTACTGCGCAACAAAGTAGCCCGACTCCACCTTGAGTTGCTCGGCCACCGTCCAGTAAGAGGCGTTGCCATCGGTGCTGAGCACCGCGTCTGCACCCAGCACGGGGCGCAGCGCTTCTGTCAGCGCCGCACCCGTTGCCCGCTCCAGCACCTGGTCAAAGGCCACCTGCGTGCCGCGCTGCACCGCCACCACCACCGCAGTCTTGTCCGTGCCAGAGCCGTCTTTGGCTTTGCCGCCGCGCTTCTTGGGCGTGCGTGGCATGGCTTTGCGCTGCCCCTTGTAGGACACCGGAAAGAAGGTTTCATCGGCTTCGACGATGCCCGAGAGGGCGCTGGGCTTTTGCTGGTTGAGGAAGGCCAGAAACTTGTGGCGCCAGCGAAACGCCTTTTGCACCGAGATGTCCATACGCGCAGCGGTCTTGCGCACCGACAGGCCATCGGCCATGCACGCGGCGTTCTCCAGCAGCTTGGTCTTGTCGCGCAAGCGGTGAAACGGGGTGCCGGTGGTGGCGGTGTAGGTCTTGCCGCAGTCCTTGCAGCGAAAGCGCTGCGCGCCAAACTCGATGCCGTGCTTGTATCTGCTGGTGCTTTGGCAACGCGGGCAGCAGCCGTGTTCGGCCATGCGCGCCATGATCAGGCGCTGCACGCCGTCGGCATCCTGACGCTGGCGCAGGGTCTGCAGCAGTGCATCGAACTGCGCATCTGTCAGACCTTCCAGGCTGGCGACCAATTGCTTGTACTGGGCTTGTTCCATGTTGATTTTCCTTGGGAAAATGACCTCGCGGCTACTCTACACGGTTAAGGCGAACTCAGTCCCTTGTGCTGCAATGAGCGTGATGCCGGTGCCCGCAGGGGCACTGCCTGATGCTCCTGCTGCTTCGCTGCCCGGCTGCACCGCCCCGGCCAGCACGCCAATGCTCTGGCCGGTGTGCAATCTGAACGCACCGCCGCTGGCCCAGTGGCTGTCTTGGCCGCTGGC
>PNMN01000333.1 GCA_013823655.1 Comamonadaceae bacterium
TTCCTCAGCAAAATGCCCCCGCGCATCCGAGCCCTGAAGGCCCAGCCCAAGCCCAAGACCGAATTCCAGTGCGCGCGCAACGGTGCGGCGCCGCTGGCCGGGGTCATCACCATCCGCAACGCCAAGCACGCGGGCAAGGTGTGGATCGGGTTCAGCGATGTGGAGTGGACCGATGCGGTGTTCGTGGCGCACCAGGATGCAGCGCATAGAGCAAAACACATGCAGTGCGTCACCGTCTCGGGCGGCAAAGTGGCCGCGCAGCCGGGTACGGCGCCACTGGAGCAGCTGGAACAGGTGGTGCCCGAATTCAAGCTGCCCAAGGTGCAGGCGCAAAACTCGTTTGGCAAATGGTGCCCACACGCCTACAACAGCCGCCATGGCGCGGCAGCGGCACTGCTGCAGGCCGCAGACAAGGTGCGCCCCGGTGGCGGCGCGGCCATTGTGGCGCTGCACGACCCGGTGGGCTTGGCCACGGAGATTGCGGCCTTGATGGAGGTGCGCAAGACCACCTTCATGAACCACGAGAGCGTGGTCGCACCGCGCTTTGCGGCCAGCAGCATTGCCAGCCTGGAATCGACCATCCGGGAACAGGCCAAACTGGCAGAAATTGAGGCTGGGGAACTGCTGGCCCAGCGCGCTGAAGTCGGCCCGGGCGCCTACAACCCCACGGCTGCCCTGGCAGGCATCGAGGGCGACTTTGAGGCTGCCGAGCGCTGGCGCACGCACACCCCGCAGTCGCTCAAAAAAGTGGCCGACAGCACCTGGAAAAAATACACCCAGGACCGCATGGGCAAGCCGCGCTTCAATCAAGCAGCCAGCCAAGCCTGGCTCAAGAGCTACAACGAGGGGTTTCAGAAGTTCGACAAGGAAAGCATTGCCCCGCTGGCCAAAGCCCATGTGGCCTGGATGCAGCACCGCTGCATGATCAGTCATCTGAGCTGCAACTACGACCCCGTAAACCTTGAAAGCGGTGCAGCCTTTACGGCGGCGGTGGCGGCCATGCTACGCCACACGGCAGACAAGCAGCCCAGCTACGACCTGTACTGCCAGTGGCTCAAAGAGGGCGAAACCAGCACAGCCCATAACCTGCTGATGCGGGCGCTGTGCTTCAACCAAGACAAGCTGCTCGAAGAAATCAAGAAAGCCGATGCGGCACCCTTGGACGGCAGGGCCTTCCCCTCCGACATGGTGGTGGACTTCTTCAAGGACGGTCTGGAAAAACTTCCCCAGGGCGGGCACGCGGCCATGGCCGACCTGTTGCAAAGCGTGGGAGGGGCCTTGTTCAAGAACATGGACGAGGCGCTCAAGGGTGGGCCGGCAGCACGGGCACTGGCTGCCGTGGCGGCGGTGGCCGGTGTGCAGTTCACCACGGTGACGACCCGAGGCAATCGCGGGAAGTTTGTCCAGCATGTGATGCAAGCCGTGATGCAACTGGACCCGAACATGAAGGTCAGCCACAACGAGATGGGCAAGGCCTTGGCAGCACAGATGCGGCTGATGGAGATAGAAGGCCTGCCGATGTACAAGCCCGATGAGCGGCGATGGCTGGTGGTGCTGGACAAGGATTCGGCACGTACCACGGCGCGTGCGGCCACGGGCAACGGCAAGACAGGGGCCGCACTGGCGGCAGAACTGGCCAAGAGCCTGCGCAAGGCAGAAGACCTGCCACGCCTGAAGGCGCAAGCCTTCAAGGCCGGGGTGGCTGGCGGGACGGCCTTCGACGCTGGTGGCAACTTTGTGATCGGGCTGGTGCAGAGCTACAACATCGTCAAGCTGGTGAGCGACTACCAGAACCAGATGAAGCACGAAGGCCACGAGCCGTTGGCGCGGCTTGCCACGGCAGGGTTTGCGGTGCTGGGCAGCTTTGGAGAAGCGAGCGGGTTGGCGCTGCAGAGGATGCAGGAGGCGGGGCGGTTGCGGAATGCGATGGGGTTGAATGTCGCAGCTGTTGCTGACCGTTTGGTGCGCTGGGGCAAGCGTCTGGGCTTGGTCACCGGGTTGGTGGTGGCGGGGATGGA
>PNMN01000334.1 GCA_013823655.1 Comamonadaceae bacterium
ACACAAATGATTGGGAAATGGAATTAGCCGTCGCTCTTGCCCAGCACGGTGCGGCTGTTCATCACCACCTGCAGCTCCTCCTGCAGCGCCTTGTTCATCTGTGCAAAGGTGCGCAGCTTGCGGGTGGTTTCGCGCAGCCGCACGGCCATTCGGGTAGAAATGGCGAGCAGCAGGCGCGCACCCACCTTGGGCTCGTCTTTCAGCAGGCGCATGAGCGCGGTGCGCGAGAGCACGGCGGCGGCGATGTCGGTGGTGGCGGTGCAGGTGGCCGAACGCGGCGACCCATCGAGCACGCCCATTTCACCGATCAGGTGCCCGGGACCGATGACGTTGACCACCATGCTTTCGCTCAGGCCCGGCAGCTCGTTCTCCACCGCGATGTCGCCCTCCAGCACCAGCATCATGTAGTCGTTGTGCCGGACTTCGCCTTCGTGGATGAACACCGTGCCGAGCGGGATGCGCTTGGGTCGCATGTAGCCGACCACCTTCATGGCGTCGGCCAGGGTCAGGTCGTCCAGCGCGGTGGCTGTGATCAGCATGCGCGCGGCCACCTCTTCGGGTGCGAGGTCCGGGTTTTCAAACATCGACGACATGCGGGACTCATTCATGGCACGGGGCTCCTGCGCTCATCTTCTCACCAAGGCCGGGGAATGAGCTTGCCGCAGGCAAAAAAAGACCGGCACGAGGCCGGTCTCTCGGGGCAAAACACACAGGCGTGTCACTTTTTCTGACGGTACTTGCGCAGCGCCGCGATCTGGGCCGCCATGACGGCGAGCTCCGACGTGGCCTTGGCCAGATCGATGTCGCTGCGGGCGTTCTTGACCGCTTCTTCGGCCTGCTTGCGCGCGTCGCTGGCCTTGGCTTCGTCCAGGTCCTTGCCACGGATGGCGGTGTCGGACAGCACGGTGATGCAGTGCGGCTGCACCTCCAGGATGCCACCGGCCACGAACACGAATTCTTCGCCGCCCTCGGCCTTTTCGATGCGCACGGCACCGGGCCTGATGCGGGTGATCAGCGGAATGTGGCCGGGCAGAATGCCCAGTTCACCCGCTTCGCCCGGCAGGGCCACGAACTTGGCTTCACCAGAGAAGATGGACGCTTCGGCGCTGACCACGTCGACGTGGATGGTGCTCATAGTTACTCCAGTTTAAAAGGTGAGTGGAAAGCAAGCAGCGGGGTGGCTGGCTAGGCGCCGCGCACAGCCGTACAACAGTACGGCGAGCACGGCAACAACGCCAGACGCCCCGGGGCGCCGCTTTACGCCACCTTTTTGGCCTTTTCGAAGGCTTCGTCGATCGTGCCGACCATGTAGAACGCCTGTTCGGGCAGGTGATCGCACTCACCGGCGGTGATCATCTTGAAACCACGGATGGTTTCCGACAGCGGCACGTACTTGCCGGGCGAGCCGGTGAACACTTCAGCGACGTGGAACGGCTGCGACAGGAAACGCTGGATCTTGCGCGCGCGGGCCACGGCCAGCTTGTCTTCCGGTGCCAGTTCGTCCATGCCCAGAATGGCGATGATGTCGCGCAGTTCCTTGTAGCGCTGCAGCGTGCCCTGCACGGCGCGGGCGGTTTCGTAGTGCTCCTGGCCCACCACCAGCGGGTCCAGCTGGCGGCTGGTGGAGTCCAGCGGGTCCACGGCGGGGTAGATACCCAGCGAAGCGATGTCACGCGACAGCACCACGGTCGAGTCCAAGTGGGCGAAGGTGGTGGCAGGCGACGGATCGGTCAAGTCATCGGCAGGCACGTACACGGCCTGGATGGAGGTGATCGAGCCCACCTTGGTGGAGGTGATGCGCTCTTGCAGGCGGCCCATTTCTTCGGCCAGCGTCGGCTGGTAGCCCACGGCGGAAGGCATACGGCCCAGCAAGGCGGACACCTCGGTACCGGCCAGCGTGTAGCGGTAGATGTTGTCCACGAAGAACAGCACGTCCTTGCCTTCGTCGCGGAACGACTCGGCGATGGTCAGACCGGTCAGGGCCACGCGCAGACGGTTGCCCGGCGG
>PNMN01000335.1 GCA_013823655.1 Comamonadaceae bacterium
TTTCGGGTGCCACGCTGAAGTCCGGAAAGCGCGCCGCGAAGCGCGCCAGCCGCAGGATGCGCACCGGGTCTTCGGCAAACGCGCCGGTGACATGGCGCAGCACGCGTTCGCGCAGATCACGCAGGCCACCGTAAGGGTCGATCAGGGCGGCTCGCGTCGGCTCCTGCGCTTGTGCCTGGCGCACCGCCATGGCGTTGATGGTCAGGTCGCGCCGCGCCAGATCGTCTTCCAGCGTCACACCGGTGGCGGTGTGAAAGGCAAAACCATGGTGCCCGGGCGCGGTCTTGCGCTCGGTGCGCGCCAGCGCGTATTCCTCGCGCGTCTGCGGGTGCAGGAACACCGGGAAATCGCGCCCCACGGGCAGGAAGCCCTGGGCCAGCATGGTCTGGGGCGTGGCGCCCACCACCACCCAGTCGCGGTCAACGTGTGCCGTTGTCCCGGCATCGCGCGCCAGCAGGGCGTCGCGCACCGCCCCACCCACCAAGTAAATGTCCATGCGTCGAGTGTAGGGTGCGGCGCCCGGGCCTACCGGATGTCTTCGATGTGGAACCGAGATGGTCCAGTGGGCGCACCTGGGAGCCTGTCGCACGACCTGCCATCGTCTGCAGAGGGGAAAAACAAAAAAACCGGAAGGCTTTGGACCGTTCCGGTTTTGAGTTTGGTACACCAACAGGAACCGCAGTCGCCTCGCAAAGCCGCGTAAATACAAGGTTTCGACACGATGGGCGCAAAATGTGCCCCCAAATGTGCCCCCAACTCGCAAAGGATGCCCACATCATGCCACTGACCGACGCAAAGCTGCGCACCCTGAACCAGCCCGGCAAACACTTTGACGGCGCGGGCTTGTACCTGGAACTGACCGCAGCCGGTGGGCGGTACTGGCGCATGAAGTACCGACACGGCGGAAAGGAAAAGCGCCTGGCCTTGGGGGTGTACCCGGCCGTATCCCTCAAGGCGGCCCGCGATGCGGCGACCGAGGCCCGCAAGCTGCTGACAGCGGGCGACGACCCGGGGGCACTGCGCAAGGCTGCCAAAGCCCAGACCGCCCACGAAAACGCCACCACCCTGGAAGCGGTGGCCCGGGACTGGCTGGCGCACCAATCGGGCCGCTGGGCATCAATCACAGCCGACCGGGTGCGGGCATCGCTTGAGGGGCACATTTTCCCGGCCCTGGGTGCCCGCCCGCTGGCCAGCATCCGGCCCGGTGAAGTCATGGCCGCCATCAAGACCGTGGAGGCCAGCGGCGCAGCCGATCAAGCATCCCGGGTGCTGCAGCGGGTGAAGGCGATCTACCGATGGGCGGTGACGCATGAGCGCATCGAATCGAATCCCATGCTTGACCTGGTGCCATCGGAAATCCTCAAACCGCGTCAGGTGGTGCACCGGGCCGCGCTGTCCGATAGGGAGTTGCCCGAGTTCCTGCGCAAGCTGGAAGCCTACGAAGGCGACCCCAACACCGTGCACGCGCTGCGCCTGTTGATGCTGACCGCCACCCGGCCCGGTGAAGTGCGCGGCGCACGCTGGGCAGAATTCGACCTAGAGGCCGCGCTATGGATCATCCCGCCCGAGCGCATGAAGATGGGCACCGAACACCGCGTGCCCCTGTCCCGGCAAGCTCTTGAGGTGCTGCGCACCATGGAGACCCTGAGCGGCGGGCGTGACCTGGTGTTCCCGAGCCCCTTCTACCCGGGCAAGTCCCTGAGCGAAAACACCTTCAATTCGGCCATGGCCCGCATGGGCTACAAGGGCAGCGCCACGGCGCACGGCTTCCGGGCGCTGTTTTCCACGGTGGCGAACGAGTGCGGGTGGAACCCTGACGTAATCGAGCGCCAGCTAGCCCACGCAGAGCGCAACGGCGTGCGGGCCGCCTACCACCGAAGCACCTACATGCAAGACCGGCAAAAGCTGTTGCAGTGGTGGGCGGACTACCTGAACGGGCGCAAGGCGGGCAAGGTGGTGAAGATGCCCAAGCGGGCCGTCTGAGCCGAGCGCCCGAGGCCTGCAG
>PNMN01000336.1 GCA_013823655.1 Comamonadaceae bacterium
CCGACACGGCGCTGAAAACCGCCAACTCGGGCTACCTGACCCGCCGTCTGGTGGACGTGACGCAGGATCTGGTGGTCAACAGCCAGGACTGCGGCACGACCAACGGCACGCTGATGCGCGCCATCGTCGAAGGCGGTGAGGTGATCGAGTCGCTGCGCGACCGCATCCTGGGCCGCACCACCGCCGAGGACGTGATCCACCCTGAAACCCGCGCCACTTTGCTGCCGGTCGGCACCTTGCTGGACGAAGACATGCTCGACGAGCTGGAAGTCGCCGGCGTGGACGAGGTGAAAGTGCGCACCGCGCTGACCTGCGAAACCCGCTTCGGCATCTGCGCCAAGTGCTACGGCCGCGACCTGGGCCGCGGTGGCCCGGTGAACATCGGCGAAGCCGTCGGCGTGATCGCCGCCCAGTCCATCGGTGAGCCCGGCACGCAGCTGACCATGCGCACCTTCCACATCGGTGGCGCAGCGTCCCGCGCGGCGGTGGCCTCCAGCGTGGAAGCCAAGTCCAGCGGTTCGATCGGTTTCAACGCCACCATGCGTTACGTGACCAACACCAAGGGCGAGCAGGTGGTGATCGCGCGTTCCGGCGAAATCATCATCCACGACGAACACGGTCGTGAGCGCGAGCGTCACAAAGTGCCGTACGGTGCGACCCTGACCGTCAAGGCCGACCAGACCATCAAGGCCGGCACGATCCTGGCCAACTGGGACCCGCTGACGCGCCCGATCATCACCGAATTCGCCGGTCAGGCGAGGTTCGAGAACGTCGAGGAAGGCCTCACCGTGGCCAAGCAGGTGGACGATGTGACCGGTCTGGCCACGCTGGTGGTGATCGACCCCAAGCGCCGAGGTGCGGCCAAGGTGGTGCGTCCGCAGGTCAAGCTGATCGACGCCTCCGGCAACGAGGTGAAGATCCCTGGCACCGACCACTCGGTGACGATCGGTTTCCAGATCGGCGCCCTGATCCAGGTGCGCGACGGCCAGGACGTGGGCCCCGGCGAAGTGCTGGCCCGCATCCCGGTCGAAGGCCAGAAAACGCGCGACATCACCGGCGGTCTGCCGCGGGTGGCCGAGCTGTTCGAGGCCCGCAGCCCGAAAGACAAGGGCATGCTGGCCGAGATGACCGGCACCGTGTCGTTCGGCAAGGAGACCAAGGGCAAGGTTCGCCTGCAGATCACCGACCCCGAAGGCAAGGTCTGGGACGAGCTGATCCCGAAGGAAAAGAACATCCTGGTGCACGAAGGCCAGGTGGTCAACAAGGGCGAAAGCATCGTGGACGGCCCGGCCGACCCACAGGACATCCTGCGCCTGCTGGGCATGGAAGAGCTGGCGCGCTACATCGTTGACGAAGTGCAGGACGTCTACCGCCTGCAGGGTGTGAAGATCAACGACAAGCACATCGAGGTGATCGTGCGCCAGATGCTGCGCCGCGTGATCGTGGACAACGTGGGCGATTCGTCCTACATCGCCGGCGAGCAGGTCGAGCGCTCGGAGATCCTCAACACCAACGACGCGCTGCGCGCCGACGGCAAGATCCCGGCGACCTACAGCAACGTGCTGCTGGGCATCACCAAGGCCTCGCTGTCCACCGACTCCTTCATCTCGGCCGCTTCCTTCCAGGAAACCACCCGCGTGCTCACCGAGGCTGCCATCATGGGCAAGCGCGACGAGCTGCGAGGCCTGAAAGAAAACGTGATCGTCGGCCGCCTGATCCCGGCCGGCACCGGCATGGCCTACCACGAGGCGCGCAAGGTCAAGGAAAAGATGGACGACGAAGAGCGCCGTGCCATCGCCGAAGCCGATGCGATCTCGCTCGCGGCCGACCAGGCCGACGCGTCCAGCGCCAGCGAAACAGCGGAGTAAACAGGGCCCCCACGCTCCACCGCTGCGCGGGTCGCTGCCCCCCGAGGGGGCTGACCTTGCTCGGGGCGGCCCTTCGCGGCGGTCGGTGGCCCCCAAGCGTCTTCCCCCCTGCGGGGTGAATCCGGGGCTCCACCG
>PNMN01000337.1 GCA_013823655.1 Comamonadaceae bacterium
GCCAGCGGCGAGACCGACCTGCAGACCGGCCAGCAGGTGCGCGTGGTCGAGATTCGCGGCCTGTGGCTGCAGGTGGCGGCACAAACGCCCACAGTGCCGCCCACAGTGCCCGGACCCACCGGGTTAGAACCGACAAGGCGGTGATTCAGGTCCAGAGCTTCCACCAAGCGACGAGCGAGCTGGCGCAGACGACGCTGCGCTCGGTGCTCGGCAAGCACGAGCTCGACGAGCTGCTGTCCGAGCGCGACAAGATGAACGCCGACATCCAGGAGATCCTCGACGCCCAGACCGACACCTGGGGCATCAAGGTCGCCAACGCCGAGGGCGAGGAGCAGGCCGCGCGCAAGCTGCTCGAAGCCGCCCGCGTGCTCGGCGAGGTGCCCGAAGCGATGCAGCTGCGCTACCTCAGCACGCTGGCCCCGATCGGCACGCAAAACAGCACGACGATCGTCTTCCCGTTCCCGACCGAGTTCTCACAATGGCTGTCGCGACTGCAGTCCGCTGGAGACCGACCGGCGTCGCCGCCAAGCTGAGGGCGCATACGGTCAGGTCGGATCTTGTTCCCCTTGGGAGACACGCGCTGGGTTCAGGCTGATGCGTCGTTGGACAAGGCTGTAGATGTCGTAGCCGACTGTTGTAGCCGGCCTTAGGCCATTTATAATTTTGGGTTTTGCACCCTAGGCCCGTGGCGGCGGCTTTTGTTGCGCCGGGCCTCATTCCACCGCACCCCCTCTCATGGCACTCATCGTTCACAAGTACGGCGGCACCAGCATGGGCTCGACCGAGCGCATCCGCAACGTGGCCCTGCGCGTCGCCAAATGGCAGCGCGCCGGCCACCAGATGGTCGTGGTGCCCAGCGCCATGAGTGGCGAAACCAACCGCCTGCTGGCGCTGGCCAAAGAGCTGGCCCCGGCGGCGGCCAGCAGCGCTTACGAGCGCGAGCTCGACCAACTCGCAGCCACCGGCGAGCAGGCCTCGTCGGCGCTGCTGGCTATTGCCTTGCAAGCCCAAGGGCTGGAGGCCGTGAGCTACTGCGGCTGGCAGGTGCCCATCCGCACCAACAGCGCCTACACCAAGGCGCGCATCGAAGCCATCGACGACGCCCGCATCAAGGCCGATTTGGCGGCCGGCCGGGTGGTCATCATCACCGGCTTTCAGGGTGTGGATGCGGGCGGGAACATCACCACGCTGGGCCGTGGCGGCTCCGACACCTCGGCGGTGGCGGTGGCGGCGGCCATCGGCGCGCACGAGTGCCTGATCTACACCGACGTCGATGGCGTCTATACCACCGACCCGCGCGTGGTGCCCGAGGCGCGCCGCCTGCCGCGCGTGAGCTTCGAAGAAATGCTCGAAATGGCGAGCATGGGCTCCAAAGTGCTGCAAATCCGCTCGGTCGAATTTGCCGGCAAGTACCGCATGCCGATTCGCGTGCTCTCGAGCTTCACGCCTTGGGACATCGACCTGAACACCGAAGCCCAGTCGGGCACCCTGATCACTTTTGAGGATGAGCAAACCATGGAACAAGCCGTCGTCTCCGGCATCGCTTTCAACCGCGACGAAGCCAAGATCACCGTGCTCGGCGTGCCCGACCGCCCCGGCATCGCCTACCTGATTCTGGGCGCGGTGGCCGAGGCCAACGTCGAAGTCGATGTGATCATCCAAAACATCAGCAAAGACGGCAAGACCGACTTCAGCTTCACCGTGCACCGCAACGACTACGCCAAAACGCTCGAGTTGCTGCGCAGCCAAGTGCTGCCCAAGTTGGGTGCGGCCGAAGTGCTGGGCGATGCGCGCATCTGCAAGGTCAGCATCGTCGGCATCGGCATGCGCAGCCACGTGGGCGTGGCCAGCCGCATGTTCCGCTGCCTGAGCGAGGAGGGCATCAACATCCAGATGATCAGCACCTCCGAGATCAAGACCTCGGTGGTGATCGACGAAAAATACATGGAGCTGGCGGTGCGCGCCCTGCACCGCGAGTTCGACCTCGACCAA
>PNMN01000338.1 GCA_013823655.1 Comamonadaceae bacterium
GCAACGCCGTGATGCAGACCCTGCGCGAGCACGGCCTGTCCAGGCACAGCCACTTCGTCGGCAAGACCCGCCCGCTGTCGTCCAGCATCGAGGTGGGCAAGGGCCAGTTGCAGGTCTGGCGCGACACCAGGGCGGTGTTCAGCGCCAGCCTGTTCGACCTGCACCAGGTCTGGGACAGCGTGAGCTGGAAGATCAACCAGCAGCGCGACAACCCGGCCTGCGCCGACAGCGAACACGCGGCGGCTGGTTTGCCAGCCGACCCGGGCCTGCACGTGCATCTGACTTTCGATCCGCTGGATGTGGGCGCGCCGCCCCTCACCCCAACCCTCTCCCCAGGGGGGCGAGGGGGCCAAGCCGTGACTTCACTCCTTCTCCCTCTGGGAGAGGGCAGGGGTGAGGGCTCTGCCGCACCGGCGCTGTTGCTGCACAAACCCAAGGTCGCGATCCTGCGCGAGCAGGGCGTGAACTCGCATGTGGAAATGGCCTACGCCTTCACCCAGGCCGGTTTCGAGGCCTACGACGTGCACATGACCGACCTGCAGAGCGGTCGCGCCAGGCTGGCCGACTTCCAGGGCGTGGTGGCCTGTGGCGGTTTCAGCTACGGTGACACATTGGGCGCGGGCATCGGCTGGGCGCGCAGCATCACCTTCAATCCGCTGCTGTCCGAACAGTTCCAGGGCTTCTTTGCGCGCAAAGACACCTTTGGTCTGGGCGTGTGCAACGGCTGCCAGATGTTCGCCGAGCTGGCCGACATCATCCCGGGCGCCGAAGCCTGGCCGCGCTTCACCACCAACCAGAGCGAACGCTTCGAGGCGCGCCTGTCGATGGTGGAAGTGCTGGCATCGCCCAGCCTGTTCCTGCAAGGCATGGCGGGCAGCCGCCTGCCGATCGCGGTGGCGCACGGCGAGGGTTTTGCCAACTTCAGGCACCGCGGCAACCCGGCCCAGGCCATCGCCGCCATGCGCTTTGTGGACAACGCGGGTGCCGCCACCGAGCAGTACCCGTTCAACCCGAACGGCAGCCCGGGCGGTCTCACCGCCGTGACCACGGCCGACGGCCGCTTCACGGCCATGATGCCGCACCCCGAGCGCGTGTTCCGCAACATCCAGATGAGCTGGACCAGCGGTGACATCAACGCCCACAGCCCCTGGATGCGCATCTGGCGCAACGCGCGCAAGTGGGTGGGTTGAGCGGCTGAGCGCAGGGCTTGACATGTGTCAAGGCAGGATCGGCGGCGGCGCCTAGACTGACCCGGTCATCGTGCCTGTGCTGGGGATTTCCCCCGGCGCACGCCGCCCGAGGAGACCGCCATGAGCAAGCAAGCCGCCACCCAAGTCAACACCGACGCGCCGCTGACCAACTTCTCCCACTGTCACGAAGGCATCCTGAAACGCCTGAACGCGCTGGACGAGCTGCCCGCGCTGCTGGCCCCTGCGGCGCGGGCGCGCCAGGTGGCCGAGCAGTCGGTCGAATTTTTCCGCGAAGCCATCTTTGAACACCACCTGGAAGAAGAGCGCGAACTCTTTCCCGCCGTGCTGGCCAGCGCCCACCCGGGTGAAGAAGCCGAGCGCGTGCAAAGCATGGTGCGCCGCCTGACCAACGAACACCGCATGCTCGAAGGCCTGTGGAAACGGCTGGAAAGCGATCTGAAAAAAGTCGCCAAAGGCCACAGCACCGATCTGGACGTGGTCGAACTGCAGCGCCTGGTGACCGACTACAGCGCCCATGCGCGCTTTGAAGAGGCCGAGTTCCTGCCGTTGTCCGAGACCATCCTGGGCCGCAACAGCAACCACATGGCCGCGCTCGGCCTGAGCCTGCACATGCGGCACGCCAAGCCGGTGACGGCCTACATCTGATCCTAAAAACCGCAGTTGACCGCGCTCTATCCGCTGGAAATGTCCATGAACACGGAGAAAACTGGCCACGCAGAGGCGCACCCGATGGGTGAGGGCGCTACAGGCCCGATTGAGCCGCCCGGG
>PNMN01000339.1 GCA_013823655.1 Comamonadaceae bacterium
CTGATCTGCGACGAGGTGCAGACCGGCGCCGGCCGCACCGGCACCTGGTTCGCCTGCGAACAAAGCGGCATCGCGCCCGACCTGATCACCCTGGCCAAGTCCATGGCCGGTGGTTTCCCGATCTCGGCCGTGGTCGGCCGTGCCGAGGTGATGGACGCGCCCGCCGCCGGCGGCCTGGGCGGCACTTACGCCGGCAGCCCGATGGCCTGCGCCGCGGCCCTGGCCGTGCTCGACGAGTTTGAAAAACACGACCTGCTGAAGCGCAGCCGCGACGTGGGCGCGCGCATCACGGCCAGCCTGCAGACGCTGGCCAAGAAGCACAAATGCATCGCCGACGTGCGCGGCCTGGGCGCCATGGTCGCCATGGAGCTGTGCAAGAACGGCGACGTGCACCAGCCCGACGCCGACCTGACCAAGGCACTCGCCGCCGAAGCCACGAAACGCGGCCTGATCATCCTGACCTGCGGCACCTACGGCAACGTGGTGCGCATCCTGGTGCCGCTGACCGCCAGCGACGCCGTGCTGGACGAAGGCCTGGCGATCATCGCCGCCTCGCTCGACGCACTGCAAGGCGCATGAGCTCCAACGATCAGCCCCCCGACGGCGCAAGCAGCACAGCCCCCCGCCCGCTCGCGGGCGTGCGCGTGCTCGACCTCTCCCGCGTGCTCGCCGGCCCCTGGGCCGGCCAGCTGCTGGCCGACTACGGCGCCGAAGTCCTGAAAGTCGAACGCCCGGGCGCCGGTGACGACACGCGCAGCTGGGGCCCGCCCTGGTGGGGTGAAGGTGCCGACCGCGTGGCCGCGTATTTCGTGTGCGCCAACCGCGGCAAGCGCTCGGTCACCATCGACATCGCCTCACCCGAAGGCATCCAGCAGGTGCGCGAACTGGCCCGCGAAGCCGACGTGCTGATCGAGAACTACAAGGTCGGGCAACTCGCGAAATACGGCCTCGATGCAGTCAGCCTGCAGGCCATCAACCCGCGGCTGATTTACTGCTCCATCACCGGCTACGGCCAGAACGGCCCGCTCTCGCACAAGGCCGGCTATGACTTCGCCATCCAGGCCGAGGGCGGGCTGATGAGCATCACCGGCAACAAAGGCGAAGAGCCGCAGAAAGTGGGCGTCGCCGTGACCGACCTGATGACCGGTGTGTACGCGACCACCGCCATCCTCGCCGCACTGCACGAGCGCGCGCGCACTGGCCAGGGACGCGTGATCGACGCCGCGCTGTTCGATGTGCAGGTCGCCATGCTCGCCAACCAGGCCAGCAACCAGCTCATCGGCCACAAGACGCCCACCCGCATGGGCAACGCGCACCCGAACATCGTGCCCTACCAGGTGTTCCCCACGCGCGATGGCCACATGGTGCTGGCGGTGGGCAACGACGGCCAGTTCGCGCGCTTCTGTGACGCCTGCGACCACCCGGAGGTGTCGCGCGATGCGCGCTTCTCGACCAACCCCGCTCGCGTCGAACACCGCGCCATCCTGGTGCCGCTGCTCACCGACTGGACGCTGCAGCGCGACACCGCCGACTGGGTACAAAGGTTGGATGTGGCGGGTGTGCCCTGCTCGCCAATCCTTGACATTGCTCAAGTCATGGAACATCCCCATGTCGCGGCGCGCGGAATGGCGCTACAACCGCAGGACGCACAAACACCGCCCATGGTCGCCAACCCCATGCTGTTCGATGGCCAGCGACCTGTCGCCGAGCTGTCACCGCCGGTGCTGGGCGCACATCAGGCACGTTGGTTGCATGCATCGCCATGACTCGCCCCACAAACACAACACCTCAGCCCCACACGCGTTCATGACCACCAGCTCCGCACTCGTCACCTTCACCGGTGTGCAAAAGACCTATGACGGCCACATCCTGGTGGTGCGCGACCTGAATCTGGAGATCCAGAAGGGGGAGTTCCTCTCGCTGCTCGGCCCGTCGGGC